>DXGD01000334.1 GCA_019114115.1 Candidatus Nesterenkonia stercoripullorum | reverse complement strand
GGCGGTCACGATCAGCACCGCGCCCAGCAGAGCATCGATGCTCAGCAGCACCACACAGCTCAGCACCAGGGCGGCCCCGGAGCCGACCAGGCCGCAGAGCCAGATGATGCTGCGTGCAGCCTGGTCAGCGTCGGAGGACGCGATAGTCAGCAGCTCGCCATGCTGACGCCGCAGCGGCACAGCACCCAGGGCACGCGCCCCGATCTCGACCCGCAACGTGTGGCTCTCATCGACGACGGCGCCTTCGCTCAGCCGGGCGAACCAGCGATAGCACATGGTCAGCGCGAGGAAGAGCAGCGTCAGGCCGACCACGCTCGTCACCAGCATGGTCGGGCTCCCACCCGCGACGGCGGCGTCGATCGCCAGGCCGATGGCCACCGGCACCATGACCTCGCAGGACTGGTGCCCCATGAGCAGGATCGAGGACCAGGCGACCCGGGCCCGCTGCCTGCGCAGAATAGTCCTCCGCAGCTTTCGCCCTTCCGATATTTCGGTCATTCACCCTCCTCAGCGCCTGAGTAAGGCTACCCTCATTTCATCAGCCAAGCGAAGCATCCTCTTATTGTGACTCCGCCAGCAGATAGAGTAGTGCTGTCGACGATGCTGTCGACCACGAGTGGCCACGGGCAGGCCGCACCACCGATACAGCAGAGAGGCTCCCTGTGAAGAAGATTCTTGTGGGTGTAGACACCAGCGAAACAGCTCTCCGAGCGGCACGGCGCGCGGCCGAGCTGGCTGGCGCGTTCGACGCGGAGCTGCATGTCGTCTCGGCATTCAGCGCCTCGACGATGGAGAGCATCCGTACGCTGCAGAGCAGCCAGCACGACAATGTGCGGTTCCAGGCCCTGGAAAAGCTGATGCAGCGGTATCGCGAGAATGCCGAGCAGATCGCCGCAACAGCTACTGAGGCGCTGCTGCTCGACGCTCCGGAGCTCCAGGTCGTCTCCCGCGCCGTCGAGGGTTCTCCAGCCGCTGTGCTGCTGCGCGAGGCCGAGGAGATCGACGCTGATCTCATCGTCGTCGGCAATAAGCGGGTGCAGGGGATCACGCGAGTGCTGGGCAGCATCGCCCGCACAGTCTCCGCCGAAGCCAGCTGCGATCTGTTCATCGTCAACACGCACAGGTCCTGATAGCCCGAGGTCGGCGCAGGCGCAAGCCCTGGCGATCACCGCTAGGGGCTCTGGTCCTGGCCGGGACATCGCTCGCGCTGGGCATGGCAGGCTTCAACGCCGTCACAGAAGAACCTGACCACCAGGTCGAGTTCATCGTCGAGGGCGAGCTTCCGCACGGCATCGACCAGGAAACGGTCGACGCCGCGGCCGATGGCGTGGCCCTGAGCCATGCCCCCTTCACCATCCGCGTGGTCGAACGCGAACTGGAGTGGGACGAGACCTACCACGGGGACATCGGCGACGAGGACATGCTGCTCTCCGTCGGCCGGGACCCCGATGACCTGGACCTGACGCTGGAAGACCCGAATCGCGTCGCCTTCTCCGGAGAAGAGTCCGCTGGCGAGAACTACGCGGCCTCCACTGAGATCCGGGGTGTCTTCAACAACAACCTCACCCTCGGCCACGGCCCGAGCGCCGTCGTCGGCGCTGCGCTGACAGCCGCGGATGTGAAGTTCGACGACGGCATGCGCTCCCCTGCCATATGGGCTTCGCTTGCCGGGCTGCCCATGCTCGGAGCCATCCTCGCGACCCACCTATGGCTGCGCGACCGCAGCAACGAACGCCGCCTCGTCCGAGGTCTCTCCCGGTCCCAGCTCGCACTGGCCCGGGTCGTGCTGGAACTCGACGCGCTGGAGATCCGGCTCAGCGCCGCTCGTCTGGCCCTGGACCGGGCCGATGCGGATGGGGCCCGTGAAGCGATCACCCCGCTGGAGGCCGACTGGGAGGCGATCCGCAAGGAGAGCCTGAGTCTGGCCCGCACAGAGGACGCGCTTCGGGGCGTCATCGCTGATCGCGCGCCGCTGGACGAGGGGAAGACCTTCGACGATGCGGTGGCGGAGCTCCAGACGTTCGAGAAGCGCGCGGAGAGACTCGCCCAACGCGCCGACGCCCTGTCCGGAGCTGCAGAGCTCCGCGCAGGTCACGCCGGCTCTCGCTCCGTCCTGAATCAGCTCGCCCTGCCGCTGGCGCAGTCCATCACCGAAGTGCTGCGCGAAGGCCGCCGCTTCGCCGCGGCGGCTGAGCTCCGGCAGCTCAGGGACACCCTGCTGGCCTTGACCCAGGAGGCAGCAGCGGCCGATCAGGCCGGCGCCTCCGCGGAGGAAGGGGACTTGGTGGCCGACCACGCCGATCTCCTGCGCCGGTGGAGCCAGGCGGAGAAAGAGATCGTCGACGCTGCGGACCGCATGTCCCGGCAGCTCGGCCCTTCACGCTCCGTGCAGAGGCGGGACAGCGGCCTCACCAAGGCGACCCAGCAGCGCGCCGATTCCCGGGTGCGCACGATGACGGCCGGGGCCACCTCGTCCGTCGATCAGCTGCGCATCTCGCTGGGTCTGGGCGCCGAGGACGAGAGCGGCCCGCTGCATGCCACGGAACGTGTCCTGGTGCTGCTGGACCGCGAAGCCGAGTCCCGCGCAGCAGCTCAGCCCCAGCCTGACCGGGCCCGCGGCGCCTGGGAAATCTCCGGAGCGCTCGGACCGCTGGCCATCGGCTTGCTGGCGGGCTGGCTCGCGGTGGGCCAAGCCGACGTCAACACCGCCTACGGCAAGACCCTGACGGGGGATCAGCCATTGGCGGATCTGCGTGTCTTCGGGGATCCGGAGCTTCTTCCCGAGATCTCAGCAGAGGAGGACCAGCCCTCACCCGATGCGGCCACCCAGGAGGAGAGCCTGGACCTGGTGGTGGCGATCGTGCCTGCCACGGACTATTTCGAATACCGTGAACATCCTGAGTTCGAGGGCCGCCTCGAGATCGACTACCTCGATCTCATCGACGCACAGCGGCAGCTCATTGACGACGTCGCCGAGACCTACCCCGAGGTGCGCGATCCGGATACCGGCGAGATCGTGCGCGGCCAAGGGGTGCTGCCGATCTGGAGCCTTCCAGGAGACCAGTTCGCCCCAGGAGCGACGCTCACCGGCGAGATCAGCTCCGGCCCGGACAGCCGACTGGGACGGTACTATTTCCAGGCCACAGAGCCCCGCATCCAGCCTGATGAGGACTTTCAGCGCAGCCTCGGGGAGATCATCGCCTATGACCTCACCGGGTTGGCCATGGCAATGGAGTACAACCACCAGGAGAGCGCGAACGTGGCCCCCTCAGCGGTCTTCTGGATGGTCAGTGTCACCGTCTGGGCCGGCGGCCAGACAGTGCTGCTCCTGGGTGTGGCCGCAAGCGCCGCATGGCGCCGGAGGGCAGGAAGTGCAGCGGCGCGTCGGAGTCTTCGCGGGCTTCAGCAGCAGCTCGACCACCTGGCACTGGGCTTGGACGTCTCCCGGATCGACATGGTCGCAGTGATCGGCTCGGATTCACCGACGGAAGGCCAGGCTGAAGAAGCGGCACAGCGTCTGTACGAGGCCACTCTGGTGACTGCGTTCCGCGAGATCAGGGAACTGACCTCATTGCCACGTCGTGAACAGCGCGGTGCGGAGTGGGAGGCCCGCGTCGAACGGACCCAGAAGCTGGTCGATATGCTCGCCTCGCGAGAGCTCGCCGTCGCCGACAGGGCCGACGCGGTCCTCCGCCTTCACCGTGAGGTGGGCTGAGCTCACGGTCCGGTGAAAACGATCGAGTTCCCATCGGGGTCCGGGACCACCAGGATCCTCGCACCCCCACCCGGCTGCGTCCCGCCATGGGCGATGCCGGCGTCGTTCAGCCCGGCAACAGTGGCATCGAGGTCATCCACCCCCAGGACGACGGCGGAGTGCCCAGCACGCTCTGCGTCCTCCCACACCTGCACCCCGATGCCGTCCGAGAGGCGCCACTCGATGAGTCCTCTCATAGGCCGGTCATCGGGACCGCGGCGGAACAGCCGGCTGTACCATTCCTCGGCCCGGCGCCCATCCGCGACGGCGCAATTGGCCAGCATCTGCGTGATCATCGTTCCTCCTGGGGGAAGCTAGGCGGAGTCTAGAATGCCGCGTGCGCAGGAGGCCAGGAATCCCGCCCGGGGAGGTCTGCGCCGACCAAGCTCATCGCTCCTTGAACGGGCACGGTGAATACCACCCTGCAGCGACGGGTCTGGCATGAATCGGTGGTGCAAGCAAGCTGCATCACTGATGCTATTCTTGGTGTATGAGGACCACAGTCCGGCTGGACCCGGAAGTTGCCGCTGAGGCTGAACGCCTGGGCAGAGAACGGCACATCGGACTCGGCGAGGCCGTCAATGAGCTGGCCCGCGCGGGTCTGCCGCGCGGGCGCGCCGCCACGCCGTTCCGGCAGCGCACGGCCGAGGTGGGAGTGACGACGGACGTCAGCAATATCGCCGAGACGCTTGAGCTGCTGGATCGCTACGACGCGGAGAGTCGTCCGTGATCGTCGACGCCAATGTCCTGATCTACGCCGTCGACAGGAGCTCTCAGTTCCATGAGGCGGCGAGGGCATGGCTGGACTCCACCATGAACGGCACTGAACGTGTAGGCCTGCCGTGGGCTTCGCTGATGGCGTTCCAGCGCATCATCACCCACCCCCGCATCACGACTCAGCCGCTGGCCCCGGCTGACGCCTGGGCTTTCGTCACAGATTGGCTCGACGCCGATCAGTCATGGGTGCCCACTCCGGGCATTCGTCACCGGGACATCGTCGGGGAGCTTCTCACCGGCGGCAACCTGCAGGGGAATCTCGTCACCGATTCCCACCTTGCTGCCCTTGCCATCGAACACGGAACACGTATCTGCTCCTTCGACAGTGACTTTGCTCGATTCCCGAACCTCCGATGGGTTCACCCGGGGCGTCCATGAGCTGCTGCGGCAGCAGGGCGCAGTGCCTGCGCTACCGCAGCAACTCTCCTGTCGGACGGAATCGACGCTCAGAAGTCGGTCTTCAGCGAGATCTGCACGCCGCTGAGCGCCTTGCTCACCGGGCAGGTGCTCTTCGCTTCCTCAGCCGCCTGAACGACGGCGTCCTTGTCCACGCCGTCGACGTCGCCCGAGACATTCAGGACGATGCCGGTCAGCTTGAATCCGCCGCCATCCTCCGGGCCGAGCGAGACGTCGGCGGAGACGTTGAGCGCATTGATCGTGGCACCCTCCCCGCCGAGCAGGGCTGAGAACTGCATCGCGAAACAGGATGAGTGGGCGGCGGCGATGAGCTCCTCCGGGCTCGTCGTGCCGCCGGCCTCGTCAGCGGCACGCTTCGGGAAGGAGACGTCGAACGTGCCGGCTTTGGAGCTGCTCAGCTCGACCTGACCCGAACCTTCTTCCAGGGAGCCCTTCCACGTGGTCTGCGAAGTGCGTGTAGGCATTCTGACTCTCCAATCGCTGTAGCCTGTAGGTCCTCTGACAGTATGCGTCTCAGCGGCGGACCCGCAATGGACGTTCACTCCCAGCTCATCCGCACCGGCTGAGGTCCGGAGCCGACCGCTGCGCCAGTGGCCGGGGCCGTGCGTCCGGATCAATGGTCGCGCCACTGGTGGGATCACTGCCGAGGCCAGTCCCTAGCGAGGGAGCCCGCGCAGGATCTCCTCGTCCCGACAGGCGGCCGCGAATGCTTCGAGCCGCGCGCGGATCTCACGGCCCAGGATGATCTGCCCCAGCCACTCCCCCGGGCGCCTCAGCCACGCGGGGCGGATCGAGTAGGTGTACTTCCACACGGTGCGTGTACCTGCCCCGGCGCCGTCGTCGTCGGCGTCGTCCGCGGCCTGATCTGCGGTGTCGTCCGCGGCCTGATCCGCGGCGTGGTCCGCTGGCATGAAGCGCCAGCCGCCGCCGAAGCGGGCGAAGAACCACGGGCCTTTGACCATCGTCATGCCCACTGAGGTGGGCGGGCGATGGGAGACGTACTCACTGACCATGCTCGGCCCGGTCCTGGCCTTGGTATAGGTCCGCACGCCCTTCCCGGGAGCGACTGCCCCGTCGAGGAAATGCTGCTCGGAGATGAACGTGTCCCAGCGCTTCCGCGTGGCACCTGTCGTCTGAGACACGGCGAAGGCCGTCTCAGGACTCACCGGGACCCAAATTTCTGCGCTGACCTGCGGCATAGTAGCGAGCATACAACTGTGCCCTACATGCTCCGGCCTGCGGACGTATCGCGGCGCCGATCGCGGTGGTAGCATCAGCGCGATCAAGGCGTGATATCGCGGGAATGAGGCCATCATCGAAGACCCCACCCTCCGGCAGAAGATCGACTCTCGGCCGATGAACACATACCAGTGGTTCGTCGTCGCGCTGGCGACGGCGCTGATGGCCCTGGATGGCTACGACGTCCAGGCGATGGCGTTTACGGCGAACTCCGTGACGGCCGATTTCGACCTCACCGGGCAACAGCTGGGGTTCCTGCTCTCCGGCGGTCTCATCGGCATGGCGCTCGGAGCCGCCGCCATCGGGCCCTTCGCCGATAGGTTCGGCAGACGTCCGCTGTTGCTGACCGCGATCACGATCAACGGCACCGGACTGTTCCTCTCCGCCACAGCGTCCTCCATGCCGGAACTGCTGATCTGGCGCATTGTCACCGGACTTGGCGTCGGCGGCATTCTCGTCTCCGGCACCGTGCTGATCTCGGAGTACACCAACGCGAAGCACCGTGGACTCTCCCTGAGCATCTACGCCGCCGGGTACCCGGTGGGGGCGACCCTCGGTGGCCTGGCGTCGATCCCGCTGATCGGCACATTCGGCTGGCAGGCCGTGTTCGTCCTGGGTGGCCTGGTGACGCTCGTCTCCTTCGCCGTCGTCGCCCGCTGGATGCCGGAGTCCCTGGACTTCCTGGCGGCGAAGTCCGCGACCGGCTCAGGGTCAGCGGCGCGGGCGGCCGCGGATCGGATCGTCACACGCCTCGATATCGATAGTCCGTACCGCTTGGGAGGATCTACGCCCCAGGACGGCGCTGGCACCAACCGGTACACCGCGCTGCTGGTGAAGAGCCAGCGGTCCAGCACGCTCATGCTGTGGGCGATGTTCTTCCTGGTCATGTTCACCTTCTACTTCGCCAACACCTGGACCCCTCAGCTGCTCACTGAGGTCGGGTTCAGCCCTCAGGAGGGGATATTCGGCGGGATCATGCTGACCAGCGGCGGAGTCGTGGGTGCGGTGACCTATGGGCTGTGCGCCTCGCGCTGGGACGTGCGCCGGGTCATGGTGGTGTTCGCTGCCCTGGCGGCGGTGGTGCTCATCGTGTTCATCAGTTCCACCGGCGTGCTCGCCGTCGCGCTGGGGGCAGGCGTTCTCTTGGGGGTCATCCTCAACGGATGCGTCTCCGCGCTCTACACCATCGCGCCGATGACCTACGCCCCGGCGACACGTTCCACGGGCGTCGGGATGGCGCTGGGCATCGGGCGGCTGGGAGCCATCATCGCGCCGATCATCGTGGGCGGACTGCTGGACCTGGGTTGGACGCCGTTCGCTCTGTACGCCGGTGCGGCCGGCGTCATCCTGCTCGCAGCCGTCGCTGTGCTGCGCATCCAGCTTCACCAGGCCCAGGCGGAGGATCTGGAGCCCTCAGACAGCCTTGCCGCAGCCGATGCTCCGGTGGTGGCACCGGCCAGCGGCACCCCGCAGAAGTAGGCTCCCGGCGGGGTGGGAGCCTCAAGGGAGCTGATGGCTCCGCAGGCTGAGGCCTCTGACAATTGAGCGCCCTGACCGATGAAGGCCCTGACGAATCCCGGGCGCTCGCGTATACTTCTGCCCTATGGGCACATTCACAATATACATTCGGATCCGCCGCCACTGACGGCGCGGATTCTCGAACGCTCTTAGCTCACTTCCAGTCTTCGCGCCACCTCTCGGCATTCTGCCGGGTGGTGCATTGTGCTGCCCGGCTCCATCCATTCATCGGACAGGAGCACCCCTATGCCTTCCTCCCACCGGCCCGGCCGCCATGAACTGGGCCAGAACTTCCTTATCGACCGTCAGGTCATTGAGACCACGCGCAAGCTGGTCAGCCAGCTCCCCGGCCCCATCGTGGAATGGGGCGCGGGCGACGGCGCCGTAACCTCAAGCCTCGCCCGTCTCAACCGCCCGCTCCAGGGCATCGAGATCGACCCGGAACGGGCCCGTGCGCTGGACCGCCGACTCGGGCCGCATGTCTCGATCCGCCATGGCGACATCCTTCGTCACGCCCCGCCACGAGGAGCGATCGTCGTCAGCAATGTTCCGTTCCATATCACCACCAAAGTGCTGCGGCACCTGCTGAACTCCCCGCAGTGGTCCCATGCCGTCCTGATCACGCAGTGGGAGGTGGCACGCAAACGGGCCGGCGTCGGCGGCGCCACGCAGCTCACCGCACAGTCCTGGCCATGGTACGAATTCGATCTCGTACGGAGGATCCCGGCCACTGCGTTCCGCCCGGTCCCCACTGTCGACGGCGGCCTGTTCAGCATCAGCCGGAGAGCGCACCCGCTCATCCCCGTGGAACGCAGGAAGCACTACCGGCAGTGGGTCGCAGATGTTTTCAGCAGTCGCGGGCGTGGACTGCATCAGATCCTCGCCCGCGCCGGGGTCCCCTCGGCCACGGCGTCGAAGATCGCCAGTCAGCCGCGAGGCGCTCGGGGCGCGAAGAAACCGGTGCTGCCCCGCGATATGACCGCGCAGCAATGGGCGCAGGCCTATCTGGGCGCGTGGCCGAACGGCCGTCGTCATCGGTGACGTGCCACCTCAGAGCGGGTGCACATCCTGAACGACTCGTGTCGGTGGTGGTCCGGATGGCCACC
>DXGD01000001.1 GCA_019114115.1 Candidatus Nesterenkonia stercoripullorum | reverse complement strand
TAGGTCTTACTACTTCAGAACAGGATGGCGCCGCGCGGTATTCCACGGGTCACGGTCCGCACCTGAGGGGCACCACAGGGGCAGTCACGGACGTCTATTCGACGCTGATGTCGTTGAGCTGAAGTGAGTAGGGGAGATTGGGGTCCGCAGGAGAATCCTGTTCAGGCAGCTCAGTGACGTTGATCATGACGTACTGTCCTGCCTCGCTCTCGTCGAGGTCCACAGTGACATCGCCGCCGTCGAAGCTGCCGCTGCCCACGGTCTGCGCTCCTTGGCTGGAGGGAGAGTCGTTGACCAGGACGTCGAATGAGCCGCCGGTCGCGTCTTCGCCCTGGTCGATAGTGATGGAGGAGACGGGGGCTGCTTCCTCGAGCTCCATGATGAGCACGAGGTTGGAGGCGAAGCCGCCGAAGTCCGAGGTGGCGAACGTGAAGGAGTTCCAGCTCGTGGACGAGTCGCCGTCGCTGAGATTCGCCAGGTCACCGTCACGCTCAGCCAGAAGGTCGGCAGAGTCCGGCACAGTGCGGCTGACGTCGGCGATTTCCGGAGTGGGTCCGGAGGTTTCGCCGTCATCTGCGGCGTCACCGCCCCCGCCGTTCTCGCCGCCGTCGGCACCCTCTGAGTCGGAGGTGCCCTCGGCGTCGTCCTGGGTGGAGGCCTGGTCTCCTTCGCTACCGTCACGGGTATCCAGGCTGGTGAATACCAGAACCGCCGCCACGAGGACGACGATGGCCAACCCGATCGCAGCGAACCATCGGCCCTTGCCCGGACGCTGATCGGGAAAGTCGGTGTCTCCCTCGCCAGGAGGTGCTGCCGCACCAGCGCCCCCGAGTGAGCCGCCCGCAGCACCAGCTGCTGCGGTCTCGGTTGCCGGGGCATCCTGGGCAGGGCCTTCACCAGCGGGCGAGATCATGCCGGTGAAGGAGCCCGACGCGGCTCCGGGAGCCGAGGCCGAGTCTGCGGACTCGGCGAGCGGGGCCCTGGCCGCGGAGGGCGGTGGCGCGAACAGGGAGTCATCGAGTGGCTCAGCTGGCGGGTCGTCGATGACTTCCTCGCCGTCGAGCCCCTCCGACGGAGTGAGCTGGGCGGGCGCGTCAGTATCGTTCCGCGATACGGCACTGTTCGCCGCAGGCGCCTGGTCCTGCCGCGGGGCGTCCTCAGAGGCGGATGCATCCTCTGCGGAAAGGGTGTCTTCTCCCAGGAGCGTGCCGCCGGACGGGATCGTGCTGGATACGACGCCAAAGGTGTCCTCAGTGTCGTGGGAAGGGCTGGCATCGACGACGTCCACGTCGGAGCGCAGCGTCAGGGGAGCGCCCGCAAGACCTGCTGCCGGGGCCGCCCGGCCTGCGGCAGTTCCGGCTTCAGGGGCTGCGGAACGGCGTCGCTGGGACGAAGGCCGGGCTGCAGCGGAGGAGGCGTCCTGAACGGGCGCCTCCTCAGCAGGGTCCTCCGTCACCGGACTTTGTGCGCTAGAGGCTGCTGAAGCATCTACCGCAGCGGAGTCCGCCTCGGCCGGCGAATCCGCCGCTGGCACTGCTTCGGCCCCCTCACCTTCCCCGGGCGCCTGCGCGTCGTCGGCGGCAGAGTCCTCCGCGGGATCGTGATGGCGACGGTCCGTTCCCAGCCGCTTGTTCAGCGAATCGGACACCTTGTCCAAGAAGGCGGGCCGACGACGGCGGAATCGCGAGCCGGCGTCGTCATCCAGCTCTTCCTCGTCCTCCGGCAGCGCGCTGCGGTGGGCGTGCAGCCCGGCGTAGTACTCGGCGTCGTCGTCGTAGGTCTCCGGCTCCATGACGCGGGACTGGCCGAAGAGCTCCGAGCCCAGCGAGTCGGTGAAGAACGGCTCGACATAGGGGGCAGTGTCCGGCACCACGAGGTCGAGCAGATGGTTGGGGTCGACCAGGGCGGAGATGAGGTAGGTACGGTCGTCAGCCAGGCCGAGGTCCAGGACGTGAGCGTCGGAGTCACGTTCCCCGACCGCCAGTTCGCGGGCCGAGGTCGCGACTTGCTTCGCGTTCGAGCGGGAAGCCAGCAGAATGCTGACTTCGCGGTCGAGTACCTGGTCATGAGCTTGGAAGACGATGTCCTGGTCCGCAGATGTCACCACGTGGTGGGTGATTCGGTAGCGGCCCCCCACTACATCGCCGACGCCGAACGGCTGAGCCACTGATCCTCCTGCAGGTCAGAAAACGTGTCGTAAAGCCCAAGCCTACCGGGCAAGCCGGGCGAGCGCGGGAATTCGGCGGCTGAGAGCGCCGAGCAGTTCATCGAACTCGTGCACGCGCAGAACGCGCAGCGCCAGGACGAAGACAGCACCCATCACGAGTCCGACCACTGCACAGGTGATCAGCGCGTTGACGATGGATGCCCAGGCGAAGCCCCAGGAATACCCGCCGAGCAGCCAGAGCACCCCTGCGCCGGCAAGCGCCGCGATCAGAGCGCACACGCCCGTGCGCGTATAGGCGGTCAGCACGGAGGCGAAGTGGAACCCGCCCCAGCGACGCACGGCCAGGATATGGCAGATGAGGTACTGGAGCATATGCAGTGCGGAGAACATCCCGACGACCAGGTATGGCACGTGCTCATTGGGAATCACCTGAGCCAGGCCGTACGAGGTCGTCAGTCCCACGGCCGCGATGATGGCGTAGATCAGCATCGGGGTCTTCGCGTCCTCAGCGGAGTAGAAGGCACGCAGCAAGTAGAACGACGCCGAACGGAACGGCATGCCCAGCGCCAGCAGCACGAGCAGCTGGCCGATCGCCGCACCGGCGAGATGCGCGTCCTCACCGGACCCGCCGAAGATGCGGCCCAGCGGCCCCGAGAGCACCAGCACCGCAGCGGTGAAGAACATCACCGGGATCGCGAAGATCCGCAGCCCCTCATTGAGGATCTCCCGAGCCCGCCCGTAGTGGCGCAGATCCATGGACCGGGCGAGCTGATTGAACAGGACGGTGGCGATCGAGAGCACGAACACTGAGTGCGGCAGGATCGCGATGAGCTCAGCGACGTTGGCGGCGTATTCACCGGGAACAGAAGCCCCCCGGTCGCCCATATCGACTCGGCTGGCCGTGGCACCCGAGATGAGCCGCATGTAGAGCAGGTTCGCCACATTGCCGATGAGCATCGCCACCAGGGTCCATCCTGCGATCTTCCCGGTGGACTTCAGGCCCATGCCCTTCACGCCGAATTTGGGCCTGATCTTGAAACCGAGCTTCGCCAGCGGCCACAGCAGCAGCAGCGCCTGAGCGACTATGCCCGCCGTGTGACCTGCGGCAAGCCAAATGGTCTGCCGCGTCGTCCATTCCGCCATCTGGTCGTCACCGGCAGCATAGCTGCCGAACGTGACGATGAAGCCGAGGATGACGCCGATGGCGATGAGATTGTTCAGCACAGGCGCCCACATGTACCAGCCGAATTTGGCGTTGGCATTGAGGATCTGCCCGACGACGGCGTACATCCCGTAGAAGAAGACCTGGGGGAGCGTCC
>DXGD01000333.1 GCA_019114115.1 Candidatus Nesterenkonia stercoripullorum | reverse complement strand
CGCACGCGGCCGCGGAACCCAGCGAGGCTGGCGCTTCTGCGGACGGCGCAGACATGCAGCATGAGGACCGCATCGCTGAGGTGCGTGAGCGCCTGATGCCGGTGCTCGCCCAGTACATCGCGCTGGAGAAGCGGGCCGACGGCAAACCCGTCGACGCCGTCGCCCGTTTCCACCTCGGCAACGGTGCCGCGGCCTGGCAGCTGAACTGGCCCGCAGCACGCTCGACGGCGATGGCGCGGCAGTCCTATGGCGCCATGATCAACTACCGCTATGAGCCCGACGCCGTCGAGCATCGCCACGAAGAGTTCATCCGGCACAGGACAGTGGCTCTGGGCTCTGCTCTGCGCAAAGTCCTCGACGAATCAGCAGGGGCCACAGCTGCGACTGCCGCTGAGTCCGCCGTGGCTCCCGCGCACCACGACAACACCACCGGCACTGATCCAGAGAAGGACCACTCAGAGATGACCCCTGAAGACACCGACGCGACCGCATCGGCCCGAACGATCTACACCGCCTTCCTCGCACACGCCGAGCGGGACCCCGATAGGCCCCTGTTCGCCCTCCCCGACGGCAGAACCATCACCTACGGACAGACCCTGCACACAGCGCAGCGGATCGCCGCGAAGCTCCGCGCCGACGGCGTCGAACCCGGTGACCGTGTGGCCATGCAGGTGCAGAAGTCTCCGGAGGCAATCGCGCTGTACCTGGCGACGCTGCAGATCGGTGGCGTCTTCCTGCCGCTGAACACTGCCTATACCGGCGCTGAGATGGACTACTTCGTGCAGGACGCGACCCCGCGGGTTCTGGTCTGTGACCCCTCACAGGCAGGCGACCATGCGCACCGAAGCAGCGCTGAGCTCAGTGTCGAGACGCTGGGGACCTCCGCCGACGGCACGCTGCTCTCCGCTTCTGACGCGCATACCGGGGTCCACCCGGTGACCGCGAAGGACCCCGCCGCGATCCTCTACACCTCCGGGACCACGGGACGCTCCAAGGGCGCTGTGCTCACCCACCAGAACCTGGCCGCCAACTGCGACGCGCTGCTGCAGAGCTGGGAGTACACCGCCGACGACGTCCTCATCCACGCCCTGCCGATCTTCCACATCCACGGTCTTTTCGTGGCGGCGAACATGACGCTCGTGGCGGGGGCACGGATGCACTGGCTGCCGACGTTCGATACCGACGCCATCGTCGATCTGCTCCCGGAGTCCACGGTGCTGATGGGCGTGCCGACCTTCTACACCCGGCTGCTGGGCAACGATCGGCTCTCGGCTGAGGCCTGCGACTCCATGCGGCTCTTCGTCTCGGGCTCAGCTCCGCTACTGGCATCGGACCACGTCGCCTTCGAGGAACGCAGCGGGCACGCGATCCTGGAACGCTACGGCATGACCGAAACCGGCATGAACAGCACCAACCCCTACCGCGACGGCGAGCGCAGGCCCGGAACAGTCGGCATGCCGCTGCCCGGCGTAGAGGTCCGCGTGGTGACCGGCGACGACGGCACCCCGACTGCGCCCGGGGACGTGGGCCGCGTGGAAGTCCGCGGGCCCAATGTCTTCGCCGGGTACTGGCAGATGCCGGAGAAGACTGCCGCCGAGTTCTGCGAGGACGGCTACTTCATCACCGGTGACCTGGGCACCATCGACGAGCAGGGCTACCTGAGCATCGTGGGCCGCGATAAGGACCTCATCATCTCCGGTGGGTACAACGTGTACCCGAAGGAGATCGAGGAGGTGCTCGATGAGCACCCTGACGTGCTCGAATCAGCCGTGGTGGGTGTGCCGCACGCCGATTTCGGGGAGACCGTGCTGGCCGTCGTCGTGCCGAAGGATGGCGCCGAGCCGAAGATCGCGGAGCTTGAGGCGATGTTCGAGGGACGGCTGGCCCGGTTCAAGCAGCCACGGGCCTACCGCGTGGTCGATGCCCTGCCTCGCAATGTGATGGGCAAGGTGCAGAAGGCGCAGCTGCGGGCGGACTATGCCGACGTCTTCACCGCGGCTGACGCCTGAGCCAGCACCCGAAAAGGTCAGGAGAAGACAATGGTGCTTTACGGAACGGCAGCGCTTGCGCTGTGCATGCTCGTCGGGATGTTGATCGGCGATGTCCTCGGGCTTGCCGTCGGCGTCGACGCGAACGTCGGCGGGGTCGGCTTCGCCATGGTCATGCTGGTCCTGGTATCGGACTGGCTACGCAGGAAGGGACTGCTCCCCAAACCCACTGAGCAGGGGATGCTGTTCTGGAGCGCGATGTACATCCCCATCGTGATCGCTATGGCTTCTACGCAGAACGTGATCGAAGCCGTCTCCGGGGGGCCCATGGCCATCATCGCCGGCTTGGCTGCGCTCACCGCCGGGGCCGCGCTGGTGCCAGCGATCTCCCGGATCGGTGGCCGCTCCGAGGCCCTGCCGCCCATGACCGAAGAAGAGAAGCAGGAGGTCTGACCCATGGAAGTCATCACTGATCTGCTGGAACGCAATGACCTCCTGGTCGCTTTCGTGGTCGTAGGCGCCCTGATGCTGATCTCCGGCTACCTGTCAAAAACGCTCACCCGCGGCCGCTTGCAAGGCTCCGCGATCGCTATCATCTTCGGCCTGGTTCTGGCGTACTTCGGCGGATTGCACACCGGGGGCGAGGCAGGGTTGGCCGATATCGCCATTTTCAGCGGCCTCGGCCTGATGGGCGGGGCGATGCTGCGGGACTTCGCCATCGTCGCCACCGCCTACGGCGTGGATCTGCAGGAGATCAAGCGCTCCGGGCTATCCGGCGTGGTCGCGCTTTTGGCCGGGATTTTCGTCTCCTTCATCGTGGGGGCTCTTGTGGCCGTGGCTTTCGGGTATACC
>DXGD01000332.1 GCA_019114115.1 Candidatus Nesterenkonia stercoripullorum | reverse complement strand
AAACCCGGCTGAGCGCCTTCATAGCCCAAGTCAGGAATCGCCCATGGCGGCAACGGGGCATAGACATCACCGAACATAGGAAATCCCCGGCACCTCAGCGCCGGGGATTTCCTATGTCTCAGATGCTAGCGTGCCGCCACATCAGTGCTTGGAATCGGTCAGCTCCTGAGAGGAAGCCGCGGTCAGCACATCCTGTGGGTCATGGTGGTCGTGGGAGAGCGCCTCCTGGTACTCCTCCGACGAGACCGGGGCGACTCTGTCCTCGAAGAACACGCGATTCAGCCGCCCACGCAGCTTCTCCACGGGCGAGATCTTGCCCTTGGCGTTGGGCTGGGCCGGCGTATGCTCCGGGGACTCGAAGGACACCAGGCGGTACAGCTCGTACTCATCGAGGCGATCGTGCTTCTCACGGAACTCACCGTGCGGAAGCACCTCGATGACACCGGCTTCATTGCCGTGCAGCACGATCTCGCGATCCTTGCGCTGCAGCGAGAGGCATATGCGTCTGGTCACGATGAAGGCGATGATCGGCCCGAGGAAGAAGAGCGCTCGGAGCCAGTAGATCACGTCGTTCAGCGAGAGACTGAAGTGCGTAGCCATCAGGTCAGAGGAGGCAGCCCCCCACATCACGCAGTACCAGACCACCATGGCCACACCGAACGCCGTGCGGGTCGGTGCGTTACGCGGCCGGTCGAGGATGTGGTGCTCCTTCTTGTCCTTGGTGATCCAGGCTTCCAGCCATGGCCAGATGAAGACGCCCAGCAGCAGGAGCCCGATCGGGAGCATCGGTATGAGCACCGGTGTCGCCACGGAGTTGCCGCCCCATGGAGTCGGGATATTGAACTCCAGCGGTATGCTGCCGATCCAGCCGGGCATGATGCGCAGCACACCATCGAACCAGCCGATGTACCAGTCTGGCTGGGTGCCAGCCTGAACAGGCGAAGGATCATAGGGGCCATAGTTCCACAGCGCGTTGATCTGGAACGTGCCCGAGAGGAAGGCGAGTATTCCGAAGACGATGAAGAAGAACCCACCGGCTTTGGCCGCATAGACCGGTCCGACCGGGTAGCCGACCACATTGCGTTCGGTGCGCCCCGGGCCGGGGTACTGCGTGTGCTTGTGGGTGACCACCATGAACAGATGGATCGCGATGAGCAGCAGCAGCAGCGCCGGAATCACCATGATGTGCATGACGTAGAGGCGCGGGATGACTTCGCTCCCGGGGAACTCTCCACCGAAGAGGAAGAACGAGATATAGGTGCCGACGACAGGCAGCGATTTGAGCATGCCGTCGATAATCCGCAGTCCGTTACCCGAGAGGACCTCATCCGGCAGCGAGTAGCCGGTGAATCCTGCACCCAGGCCGAGAACCAGGAGTGAGGCACCGACGACCCAGTTCAGCTCGCGCGGCTTGCGGAAGGCACCGGTGAAGAACACACGCAGCATGTGCAGCGCCATCGCGGCGACGAAGAGCAGCGCAGCCCAGTGGTGCAGCTGACGCATGAAGAGCCCGCCGCGCACGTCGAAGGAGAGTTCCAGCGCAGTGGCATAAGCGGTCGACATCTCCACGCCCTGCAGGGGCGCGTAGGAGCCGTCATAGCGTGTGGACGACATCGACGGGTCGAACCAGAACGTCAGGAAGGTGCCCGAAATGATCAGGATCACGAAGCTGTACAGTGCGACTTCACCGAACATGAACGTCCAGTGGTCGGGGAAGACCTTGCGTCCGAACTCACGGACGATGCCAGTTCCGCCTACCCGCTGGTCGACGTAGTTGGCGATCCGGCCCCCCGAGGTCTTGGCCTCGTAGCGGTCGATCTCCGTGTAGTCGTCTTCGCTGTACTTGGTGGAAGCAGTCTCAGTGCTCATGCGTTACCACGCTCCCAGTAGGTGGGTCCGACGGGTTCATGGAAATCGCTGCGGGCGATGAGGTAGCCCTCACTGTCCACAGTGATCGGCAGCTGGGGCAGAGGCCGCCCAGCCGGGCCGAAGATCACCTTGAACTCCTCTGAAGCGTCGAAAGTCGACTGGTGGCAGGGGCACAGCAGGTGGTGGGTGTGGCGCTCGTAGAGTGCCACCGGACAACCGACATGCGTGCAGACCTTTGAACAGGCGATGATCCCATCATACGTCCAATCCTCACGGTCCGCCGAGGTCACCTGGAACTCGTCGGGACTCATCCGCATGAGCAGGACCACTGCCTTGGCCTTTTCTGCCAGGCGCTCACCGTGGCTCGAGATGTCCCGGAGGTTTTCCGGGATGACATGCATGGCCGAGCCGTTGGTCAAGTCGGAGGCGAGGATCGGAGTCCCCGTGGGGTCGCGAACCAGCCGAACACCCTCGTCCCACAGGGAATGGCGCATCCGCTCGACGCCGAAGTCTTCGGAACGGTCCAGATCGCGCAGCACGGCCACTGCAGGCAGCGGCGCCAGCAGCGCAGCACCGATCAGCGTGTTCCGCAGCAGCGGACGACGCTTGATCTGCGACTCGTCGAGCACATCGGTCACGATCTTCTCAGCCTCGGCGCGATCCTTCTCCTTGCGCAGCGGCTTGCGGTCCTCGACCATCTCGTGATCGGGCATGAGCGTCTTGGCCCAGTGCACGACGCCGAGGCCGATCCCGAGCATCGCGAAGGCGACGCCGAGCCCGAGCAGGGTGTTCTGGAGCCTTAGCAGGTGCAGATCGCCACCGGTGACGCCAACGGCGAAGTACCCGATGAAGAAGATGACGGTGCCGATGATCGAGATGAGGAACAGGACGGATACTTGACGCTCCGCGCGCTTTGCTGCCTTATCATCCACATCGGCCAGCCGCGGTCGGTGCGGTGGCAGGCCTGGGTTGTCGATGGCATAGCCTGACTCCCCGTCACCAGCTTGGATGACGGCTCCCGGCTCCTCCCGGCTGCCGTTCCCGTGCTCGGCCATATGGTTCTGGTCCTTTACTTGAGTGATGAGATTGTACGTGTCGCGGCGCTATAGCTGCTCCCTGAGCGACCTCGCAGGTGCGGACGAGGTCATAAGGCGCCGTGTGAGCTGATTATCCGGTCATGAGGACCTCGAGGTCAGCCACACCATGGACGCGATCAGAATCGCGAGCCCGCCAGTCCAGATGAAAAGCCCCTCAGAGACTGGGCCGAGCGACCCGAGGCTGAATCCGCCCGGGCTGCCCTGCGACTCGTTGTTCTGCAGGAAGGCGATGATATCCCGCTTGTCCTCGGGCGGGATATTGGCGTCGTTGAACACTGGCATGTTCTGCGGACCGGTGATCATCGCTTCGTAGACGTGCCGTTCGTCGACGCCATCCA
>DXGD01000331.1 GCA_019114115.1 Candidatus Nesterenkonia stercoripullorum | reverse complement strand
GTCCCGGGACAGGTGCAGCGGGCGATGGCGCTGTTCCTCGACTCGGGCGACTACCACCGGGCGCTGCGCCTGCATCGCGAGGAGATGCGCCGGAAATGGCAGCTCATGACGACGGCGGCCGAAGAGTTCTTCCCTTTCCCTGCGGGTCCTTTTCCGCCCGGCGGGCTGACGCTGTGGTGCCAGGGCCCTTACGGGCTCGACGTCGCCGGCGTCGTCGAGGAGGCCGCACGGCACGGAGTGCTGCTGGAAGCGGGGGAGGCCTTCTTCAGCGCACCCGAAGCCAGCGGACGGCACGACCCGGCTTCGAGCTTCCGCCTGGGCTATGGGGCGATTCCGGCGCAGCGCATCCGTCCCGGGATGGCGGTGCTGGCAGATGTGCTGCGCGCCGCTGGTGCGGGGACACTCAGTACCCGAGGGTGAGGGACTCCCAGATGGCTGCCGGGTCGAGATCCGATTCCTGCCGGCGGCAGGCCTGAGCGACGAGCAGCTGGCCGGTGCTGCGCAGGTGGTTCTTCATGGCCTCGCCGGCTGCCTCGGCGTCACCGGCCCGAATCGCCGCGAGAATCGGCGCGTGCTCGCCGACGATGTCATGCAAGGTCCGTGTGTCTCCGGCCGTGGAGGCCCCGAGCAATCGGGTGGACACGCGCAGCCGGTTGACGATGTCCCGGCCCCGATGACTCCCGGCCGCGCCCAGGATGAGATCGTGCAGCTGCTGGTCTCGCTGGAAGAACTCCTTCTCCGCATCGGCCGCCGCGCTTTCGGTGGTGAGTCGTTCGTATTCGTCCAGCGTGACGATGAACTCCTCGTCAGCGTGCATGCCGGCCCTCCGGGCGGCCGGCACTTCCAGGGCGAGGCGCAGGGCGAAGATCTCAGCCACATCTTCGGGCCGGGTCGGGATGATCCGGAAGCCGCGGTTGCGCTCGAACCGGACGAGCCCGGCCTCCTCCAGCCTGAGCAGCGCGTCGCGCACAGGGGAGCGGGAGATGCCCAGCTGCTCCGAGAGCTGGTACACGCTGTAGAGCTCTTCGGGCACCATCGAACGCTCGATGACGGAGGTGCGGACGAAGTCCATCACCTGGGTGGTGAGCGTCGGCGCAGGTCCTGGGAGGGAAGCGGGAGCGTCTGTGGACATGGTGTGATCTTCTCATCGTCGGGTCGGTCAGTGGGAAATCACCTGGTGAGGGAGCATGCCCTCGAGTGGTCGTGGGTCAGGAGGTCTTGCGGTGCTTCTCTGTAACATGTTACATGTTGTACGCCACTCTGTGAGGTGAATCACGGGTTCACCTCACGCACCCAACACCTGGAGATACTCATGACTCTCGATCATCGGCCCAATGAATCCGTCTTCACCTGGTCGGCCCCGCCGCTGAAATTCGGCGAGGGCGCAGTGGACGAAATCGCCTACGACATCCGCTCTTTCGGTGCCTCATCCGCCCTGATCATCACCGACCCAGGTGTGCGGGAGGGTGGAGTGCCGGATCGGGTCGCCGAGCTCGTCGGCGCCACGGGCATCGAATGCGAGGTGTTCGACGGGGTCGCGATCGAGCCCACCGATATCTCGATCGCCGAGGCGGCCGAGTACGCTCGCGGCCGCGACTGGGGATGCTATATCGCGATCGGAGGCGGTTCGGCGCTGGACACTGCCAAGGCGGTCAACCTGCTGACCACCCACGAGGGTGAGCTGATCGAGTTCATCACCCCGCCGATCGGCGGCGGACGCAAGCCCGACCAGCCGCTGAAACCCCTCATCGCCATCCCGACGACGGCGGGAACGGGCTCGGAGTCGACCAACATCTGCGTGGTCGACATGCTCAGCCTGCACCTGAAGGCCGGGGTCTCCAGCCCGGCGCTGAAGCCCCGGCTGGCGATCGTGGACCCGGTGACGACGTATACGATGCCGCCCCAGGTCACTGCCTCCAGCGGCATGGACGTCCTCTCCCACGCCTTGGAGAGCTACACGGCCACGAGCTACAACCGCATGCCCGCAGCAGAGGATCCGACGAAACGCCCAGCATTCTGCGGCGCCAACGAAGTCTCCGACGTCTGGTGCGAGATGGCGCTGGGGCTGGTGGGCACGCACCTGCGCCGAGCAGTCATCAACGGCCGGGACCGTGATGCTCGCCGTCAGCTGGCGCTGGCGTCGATGTACGCGGGCACGGGCTTCGGCAATGCGGGGACGCACCTGCCGCATGCCAATGCGTATCCCGTGGCGGGTGCGGTGAAGGACTACCAGGCCGAGGGCTACCCCGAGATGCCGATGGTGCCGCACGGCCAGGCGGTCTCATCGACAGCGGTCGAGGTATTCCGCTGGACGTATGTGTCCAACCCGGAGCGGCACCTCAAGGCCGCAAGCCTGCTCTCGGGGCAGACATTCACCGAGGCCGACGGGGCAGATGCTCTGCCCAGCGTCCTGGCATCGCTGATGCAGGACATCGATATGCCGCGCGGCCTGCGCAGCTTCGGCTATGGCGAGTCCGATCTGGACACGCTGGTCGACGGCACGTTGAAGCAGACCCGCCAGCTCGCCGTCGTTCCGCGGCCGCTGGACCGGAACGCTGCACGCGCCATCTTCGAGCGTTCGCTCTAGCGCACGATCACCTACTCAGCGTGAACCTCTAGAGAGTGACTGTCATGAATTCACACAACACACCCCCGCATCCGCCAGCTGAGGCGGAAGGCCCGATGTCCGGGGCGGGCGCTCCGGACTCGACCGATGATCATCACGCCGATCATCACGCCGACCATCACGCCGACCATCACACTGTGACGCGGAAGGAGGTCCGCACAGCGGTCTCCTCCTCGACCATCGGTACGACCATCGAGTGGTACGACTTCTTCCTCTACGGCACGGCCGCAGGGCTCGTCTTCGACCAGCTGTACTTTCCCACCGGGGACCCGCTGGTCGGGACCCTGCTGGCGTACGCGACCTTCGCCGTCGGCTTCGTCGCCCGGCCGCTGGGCGGTCTGGTCTTCGGCCATTTGGGCGACCTCATCGGCCGGAAGAAAACGCTGGTCACGACCATGTACATCATGGGCATCGCGACCTTCCTCATCGGCGCTATCCCGACCTACGAGCAGATCGGCGTCTGGGCGCCGATCATCCTCATCATCCTGAGGATCGCGCAGGGCATCGCCATCGGCGGCGAGTGGGGCGGTGCGGTGCTGCTCAGCGTGGAATACGCGCCGAAGAACAGGCGCGGCTTCTACGGCAGCTTCCCGCAGATGGGCCTCGCCCTCGGGCTGCTGCTGGGGACGGGTGCCTTCATCCTGCTCAGCGTGCTGATGTCGGATGAGGCGTTCCTGGCCTGGGGCTGGCGGATCGCCTTCTTCGTGAGCCTGCTGCTCGTCGTAGTCGGGGTGTACCTGCGGTCCAGGATCGCTGAGACGCCCAGCTTCCGCGCCGCCCAGGCCGACGTCGGCGATCTCGAGCGGGTGGTCCCGCTGGCCGAGCTGATCAAGGACCGGGTCTCCCGCCGTCACCTTCTGCTGGGCATGGGCAGCCGGTATGCCGAAGGAGTGGCGTACAACCTGTGGGCGGTGTTCATCATCGCCTTCGCCACCGGGACGGTCGGGTTCGACCGGCTGGAAGTGCTGGGAGCGATCATGGTCGCCGCCGTGGTGCTCACGATCTTCATCCCGGTCTGGGGCAGAGTCTCGGACTCGCTGCCGCGGCGGATGGTCTTCGCTGCCGGCGCCGTCGCTCTGGCGGTCGTGGTGTACCCGGCCTTCTGGGCGATCCAGACCGGCTCCTGGGCGCTGCTGACGCTGGTCCTCGTGGTGGCGCTGGGCATCTGCTACCCGCTGATGTACGGCTCGCAGGCGGCCTTCTACGCCGAGCTCTTTCCCGCGCAGACCCGCTACAGCGGGATATCCATCGTGTATCAGATGTCCGGCATCGTGGCCTCGGGTCTGACTCCGGTGATCCTGACCTGGCTCATGGGCGGGGGCGGCATCGAGCTGGCGTTGGGTTACGTGGTATTCACCTGCGTGGTCACCGTCGTCTGCGTCTTCGCGATACGTCCCCGGGATATGAGTTCCGTTGCAGATGAGAAGGACGTGGTGGTGAAAGGCTGATTGCACCGGGCGTGAACGCCTCCCTCGTGCTGCCTGATGTGGCAGCGAGGGAGGCGTTCCTGCGTTCAGGAGCGGTCGTGGACCCACGAGACGACTCCGAGTTGGACCTACTGATCAGCGAAAAGGGTGAATAGCATCGTCAATATTGTGATCTGAATCATAATTTTGAGGAGTGGGGATGTTATGAATTCTGGACCTGTTCAGACGGGCGGGGCGGGTGTCCCGTCCTCTGCACCACCTCTCGCCGGTCCGCCCAGCGGATCGGTAGAGACGGTGCGCCTGCAGAAGACGCTCAAGCCGCACTGGGTCATCGCTATTGCGCTCGGTTCAGCTGTGGGCTGGGGCGCATTCGTCCTGCCCGTGGATTGGATGGGCACCGCTGGACCTGCGGGAGCGCTGCTCGGCATGGCCATCGGCGGCTCGCTGATGATCCTGATCGCCGTCAGCTATGGCTTCCTGGCTCAGACATTCCCGGTCTCTGGAGGCGCTTTCGCCTACACTCTGGTCGGGTTCGGGCGAACCCATGCGTTCATCTGCGCATGGTTCATGACGCTGGGGTACGCCTCCATCGTGGCCCTGAACGCTTCAGCGCTCGCGCTGCTGGGCAGACGGGTCTTCCCGGGGCTGGTGGAGCAGGGGCGGATGTATGAAGTCGCTGGCTGGGACGTCTACTTCGGGGAGATCGTCGTGGCCACGTTGGGGCTGGTGATCTTCGCCCTGATCAATATTCGCGGCGCCAGCGTGTCCGGCCGCTCGCAGTACATCCTGTGCGTGGTGATGATCGCGGCGGTGCTGTTCCTGGTGATCGGCGTGCTGGTGATGCCCGACGGCGGGGTCAGCAACGTCGATCCGCTCTTCAGCTCGGAATCCGCGCCTGCGGCCGGTGTTCTGGCGATCGTCGCCGTCGCGCCCTGGGCCTTCATCGGCTTCGACAATATTCCGCAGGCCGCCGAGGAGTTCGACTTCCCGGCGAAGAAGGCGTTCCGCCTGATCGTATGGTCGCTGGTCCTGGCGACGGCGCTGTACTGCGGCATGATCTTCGCGACGGCGTCGGCCCACCCGTGGCAGCAGCTGCTGGGGGCGGACCGCGTATGGGCGACGGCGGACGCCATCTCCAGTGTCCTCGGGGTCACGGGCCTGGTCGTGCTGTGCATTGCGGCCGCCATGGGTATTGCCACAGGGCTCAATGGCTTCTTCGTCTCAGGATCCCGGGTGCTGCTGGCCATGGGCCGGGCGCAGATGGTCCCGAGCGTCTTCCAGAAGGTGCATCCGCGGTTCGGGACACCCCATGTCGGCATCATCTTCATCCTCGTGGTGTGCCTGGTGGCGCCGTGGGCAGGGCGGACCGCGCTGAACTGGATCGTGGATATGGCCTCGATCGGCTTCACGTTCGCCTTCCTCTACACGTGCCTCTGCGCGTTCAAGGTCTTCCGCTGGGGCAGCCAGCCCGAGCGTGAGGACATCGAGGGTTCCAGCTCCACGCCTCGTAAGCTGCTTGCTGCGACCGGTGCTGTGGTGGCTCTGGCATTCGTGCTCGTCCTGCTGGTGCCCGGGTCTCCGGGGCAGCTCTCTGGTCCTTCGATGATCGCGATGGCCGTGTGGATCCTCATCGGCGTGGTGTTCTTCGCGATGCGCTACCGCCACAACCGCACGCTCAGTGACGAGGAAGTGGATCACGCCGTGCTCGATGGGCCTCGCCCGGCGTCGATGCGGCGCGTTTAACTTCTCGACGACGGTTCTCATGCGGGCTCACCGGCAGGCAGCTGCCTACCGGTGAGCCCGCATCGTCGTGAGGTGCGGGGGCAGTGATCTGGAGTTGGGGTTCATGTGTTGGGGTCCGCGGGTGCGTGACAGCGGGTCTAGAACGGCAGGGAGCCCTGCTCCGGACTGACGATCAGCAGACCGACGACGCGCTGCTGATCGTCGAGGGCAACCCGGCCCATCATCTGACCGGCTTCACAGCTGAGCGTGGTCACGCCGACGACTGTCCCGAGGACCGAATCCCCCTCAGCGAGCCGTTCACCTGCGGGGAGGGTCACGTGCGTGTCCTCGTAGGACTCGACGGCACCCACCTCGCC
>DXGD01000330.1 GCA_019114115.1 Candidatus Nesterenkonia stercoripullorum | reverse complement strand
AGCCCCACGATCACCCTCGGCATAGACCGCCACCGTCGACAACCCCTCATCACGGGCAGCACGGATCACCCGCACCGCGATCTCCCCACGATTAGCGATCAAAACCTTCGAAAAATCAGCCATGGTCTCTTTCAGTCCTTGCCTTCTAGAACATCGTGCCAGCGCGCTGCCGGCGCACCCTCTGATGTGGGCTGCGAGGGAGCAAACGGTCCGGGGAAGCCTGCACCCTCTCTCACATACGCGTCGGGTCTAGGCTGATCGGGTCAGTAGAACTCATGGGTGTCGACGATATTCGCCGGGGTCTCTCCGGCGAGGATACGGCTCGCGTTGCGCACGAAGAGCTCCGCGATGCGCCGCTCCTCCGTGACTGTCAGTGCAGCAGTGTGCGGGCTGACGAGCACCTTGGGATGGTTCCACAGCGGGCTCTCTGCGGGCAGCGGCTCGACTTCGAAGACATCCAGGGCGGCGAATCCAACAGCACCTGAATCCAGAGCCTCCAGCAGCGCATTCTCATCGATGACTGTGCCACGGCCGACATTGACGACAGTGATCCCAGGTCTGACCGCCGCAAACACCTCGGCGTCCAGCAGGCCTTCGGTGGCATCAGTACCGGGCAGCGTGCTGACGATAGCGTCCACTCTCGGCAGCACCGACCCTAGTTGGTCGGTGGAGACAACTTCCGATGCACCATCGACCGGGCGCCCGCTGCGGCTGCAGCCGATGACCTCAGCACCCAAAGCGGTCAGTGAGGCGGCCAGGGAGGATCCGATACCACCAAGTCCCAGCACCAGCACCGTTGAATCAGCAAGCTGTCCCATAGGCCAACGACCGGGCCACTCCCGCCGCTGCTGCAGTGCACGCAGGCGGGGCAGCTCCTTCGCGCCGGCGAGCAGGCCGAAGAGCGCGAACTCCGCCAGCGCAGACCCGTGGACTCCGGCTGAGGTCGTGAAGGTGACCCGCGAGAGGTCCTCCTGGCTCAGCTGTGCGGCTTTGACCAAGCCTCCCCCACCAGCGGCCATAGTGTGCACCCAGCACAGGGCTGGGTTGGCTCGCACTACTCGTGCCAATGCGGCTGGATCGACGTCGGGGACTCCGTAGAGTGCATCGGCCGTGTCCAGCAGCTCTTCATAGCGTGCCTGGTCAGCATCACTGCGACGGAACTCCGGATCTCCGGAGAAGTCGGCGGGGAACCGCATGGGCGGAAGCAGGTCGGGTTCATAGAGGAAGCGGACCCTGGGCTGCGCCTCCTGCATCAGCTGCACATGTTCTGGTTTCGCCGGCGCGGCGATCGCCACCGTCAGGGCGTCGTCGTGCTGGTAGGGAGAAGTCGTCACGATAGCCTCCTCACGGCGTCACTGACTGCGGCTAACGCCGATTCGATAGTGTCCATGTCAGTGGCGAACGACATTCGAAAGAACGGCTCTGTCCCATAGGCCGAACCCTGGATCACTGCCACGTTGGCCTTTTCCAGCAGGTAGAGGGTGACGTCCTGGTCAGTGTCCAGACGCTGCCCGTCGGGAGTGACGCGGCCTATGAGGCCCGAGCATTCCACGAAGATGTAGAAGGCTCCGTCCGGGGTGATCGGGGACAGCCCGTGGATCTCCGTCAGCAGCTCAAGCGCCCGGTCACGTCGAGCAGCGTATACCTGGACCCGTTCGGTGACCGAGGTCTGGTCGCCCGAGAGAGCTTCGACCGCAGCTGCTTGGCTGATCGATGAAGGGCACGACGACGTCTGCGACTGCAGGAGGTTGATCGTCGCGATCAGGCCCTGATCCCCTACGGCATAGCCGAGCCGCCAGCCGGTCATCGCGTAGCTCTTCGAGACTCCGTTGACCATGAGATGGCGATCCCCCAGCTCGGGCAGCGCCCGAGCGAGATTCGGCACTGCGCCGTCAAGGTACGAGATCTCGTCGTAGATCTCGTCGGTCAGCACCCAGACGTGGCGGTGACGCCGAAGCACCTCTCCGAGCGCGAGCAGCTCGCCTTCGGTGTAGGCGACGCCGGTGGGGTTGCTCGGCGTATTCAGCACCACCCAGCGAGTCCTGTCCGTGATCGCGGCTTCGAGCAGGTCGGGGGTCAGCTTGTACCCCTCCGCGCGCCCCGTCGCAACCACGACCGGTTCGCCGTCGTTGGCGCGAACCATGTCCGGGTAAGAGACCCAGTAGGGAGACGGGATGATGACTTCGTCGCCCGGGTTGAGCGAGGCCATGAAGGCCAGGAAGATGACCTGCTTCCCTCCCCCGCCTACGGTGATCTCGGCGTCGGAGTACACCTGCCCGGTGACCCGCGTCATGCGGCTGCGGATAGCCTCGCGCAGCTGCGGGGTGCCGTTGACGGAGGTGTACTTCGTCTGGCCGGATTCCATCGCGGCAGCGGCGGCTGCCTTGATGTTCTCCGGGGTATCGAAGTCCGGCTGACCGACAGTGAGGTCGAAGATCTCCCGGCCCTCGGCCTTCAGCTCCTGAACCCTCGCGGCGGCCGCTGTACTTGGCGACACCTTGATCCGCTGGACTCGCTGCGAGGGGGTGAAAGCGGTCGTCGCTGTGCTCATTATGCCGCTCCCAATCCCTGCTCGGGGTCTTCGTCGTCGAGGTCAGTGGTGAGCCCCTTGGCACGGAGCTTTTCGTGGAGTCCACACAGGTCGATGGTCGTACCACCGGCCTTGTACTGCTCGATCAGCCGGTCTTCATGCTCCTCACGCTGCCGTGACAGTTCGGTGACGGTCTCGATGCGGTCCCGCTCCACCACGACGACGCCGTCGGCGTCGCCGACGATCGCATCACCAGGATGGATGAGCTGCCCGCCGAAGACCACCGGCTGGTTGATCGGCCCAAGCGTCTCCTTGACGGTTCCGGTGATGCAAACACTGCCGGAGAAGACCGGAAGCCCGAGGGCACGCAGCTGGGCTGTGTCTCGGACCCCGCTGTCGGTCACGACTGCGGAGATCCCTTTGGCTTTCGCCGCGTTCCCCAGAACATCGCCGAAAGTACCGGCCTGCTCCATGCCAGCCGCCGCGACGATCAGGACGTCTCCAGGCCGTGCGTAATGGATGGCCACCTGAAGCATCAGATTGTCCCGCGGTGCGCAGACCACGGTGAATGCGGAGCCGGCGAAGTGCATCGAATCATCGATGGGCTTGATGCCGGCGTCCACTGCGCCCAGTCGGCCTTGCGCCTCGTGGATGCTCGCGGAGCCGTAGGCGCCGAGTGCACGCAAGGCCTCCGGCGAAGCCCGTTCGATCTTCGTCGTGACGTGCGGGGGCGCGGTGATGGCTGGGGCTGTGCTGTCGACGCTCATGCATCTCTCCTGTCAAAGGTCAGTCCGCCGGGGACCTGGAAGGTGGGCATGATCTCGATCAGCCCCATATTGGCGTGGCGTGCGGCTGAGAGCGCGAAGTCGATGGCCGAGACGATGTCTTCCGTCTTCAGCGACTCGTAGCCCTCATAGAACGTCTGCCACGCTTCGTCCATGGCCTCGGGGGTTCCTCCGAGATTCCTGCCGAAGATCTCGGTCTCGACCCGGCCGGGGGCAATCTCGGTGACGCGAATGCGCTTGCCGACAGTGTCATTGCGGATCTGCCGCGAAATCTGATGCACCGCGGCCTTGGTCGCGTGATAGGCCGTGTGTCCGAAGAAGTTGTAGAGACCGGCGATGCTGGAGATGTTCACGATGTGCCCGCAGTCGCGCTCGACCATGCCCGGGAGGAAAATGCGGATCAACTGAAGGACAGCGCGAACATTGACGTCGACCATATCGTCGAGATCTTCTCGGGTGGAGCTCAGGACGTTGCCCTGCCGGCTGACTCCGGCGTTGTTGACCAGGATGTCGATCGTCAGACCGCCCACTTCGGCTTCCACCGCCGCGGTGTCAGAAAGGTCGACGGCGTGCGGGATCGCCCCGGTCTCGTCGGCGAGTGCTTGAAGCCGGGCCTTGTCACGGGCTACTGCATGGACGGTTATGCCGCGCTCAGTGAGCATGCGCACCGTCGCTTCCCCCATGCCTGTCGAGGCACCTGTGACAAGTGCGGTCTTGTAGTCTTCATACGCCATTCTGTGGAGTCCTTACTCGTGATCGCGTGTACTGATAGAAGCGAAGTGTTCTGCCGCAGCGCGGCCATGTCACCCGGTTGCCCTGGTGAGACTCCGCCGGTGATCGACGTGCCGATACTGCTCGCCGAGGCCCAGGCTGTCGAATGCCGTGGCGGTTCGCTGACGCAATGCGTCGAGTTCGGCACGCCATGCCCGGGCGTCCTGCCGTGCCTGCGCTATCTCGACTGGCCGGAATTCGATCTCCTGACCGGGGCGGACCTGACCGAGCGTGTCCAGCGACGTCGACGTCACCACCCCGAGCACGGGGTAGCCGGCAGTGACGCCGCGGCCACGATGCAGAACCAGCAGCTCGTCGCCGGGTGGCACCTCGACCGCGCCGATGGGCACCCCACGGGAGATTTTCTCCTCTGTGGAGATGCGGGCGGGCAGTGCCCCGCCGTGCATGCGCAGGCCCACGTGGTTGCTCCGCTCGGATACCGTGTACGGCTGAGCGAAGAGCCGTTGAGCAGTCCCTTTGAACTCCTCACTATCGGGCCCGTCGATGACGTCGACGGGAGCCCCCTCCTCGACACGGGGTCTCAGCGCCTGCAGGTTGAACAGGGATATCCCCCAGAAGTCGCTGACTGGGGCGGGGCCTCTAGATCTCAGCGGGACACCTGTCGAAGGGCTCAGCATCGCGCTGAAACCGACGCCACTATCCGGAGCACAGCTGCCGAGCAGGTAGGGCACGTCGAATGATCCGTGGACCGCGACGTAGCAGCGCATGCCCGCAGTGATCTCCTGCAGCTGAAGTCTCTCACCGGCCCGCACTGTCACGGGCTCCCAGCTGGGCCGCTCGAGCCCGCCGACGCGAAGCTCGACCTCCGCACCGGTCACCGCGACGACGACGTCGACGCTGGGGGAGAATTCGGCGTCGAAGGCGGTGACTTCGATGAGCGGATCCGCTTCGTGATTGCCGACCAAGATGTTCGCAGCGCGGGCCGAATACTGGTCCAGCGCCCCGTTGACCGGCAGTCCGAAACGCGGGCCGCGCAGCCTGCCGAGATCCGTGACAACCGCCATCGGCGCGTGGTGGACATCCCATGAACCGCTCACGACCTCACCCCCGAAACCATGGACTGGCCCTCAAGCTCCCTGAACTCGTGGGGCCCGATGGGGTAGAACTCAAGAGTGTCTCCCGGCCGGTACGGCACCAGGGAGTCACTGTCGAGGTCGAGAACCCGCAACGGAGTCTGGCCGATCACGCACCAGCCCCCGGGCGCCGTCGCCGGTGTGATGGTGGCCTGCCTTCCGGCAAGCGACACCGCACCCTGCGGCACGCTGGGACGCGGACTGGGAAGCCTCGGCACCGTGACAGGCAGCTGAGGGCCATCGAGCATGGGCGAACCGCCTGGGGCGCCCAGGCAGCGCACCACGTACCTCGGCTCGCTGTGCCGGGCGATCAGCTCCTCCACGGAGAGCCCCGTCAGCTCGGCCACGCGGGTCATGTCCGGGCCTGGCTCATGCTCCTGCGATCTGCCTGGAGCGCCATACAGCACCGGCACGTGAAAATGCTGCGGGTCCGCGAGCAGAGGCTCGTCGAGATCGAGCGTCGGCAGAGCCGCGGTGAGGTCGGCGATCACGCTGTCGATGTCTGTGGCGACGGCGTCGAACTCCACCAGCACCGATTCATATGTCGGGAGCGCTCCGGTGTAGATCGCGGATTCTCCGGCGTGGAGATGCGCGGCGAGCTGATGAGCCAGCAGCCAATCCCGTTCAGAGCAGCCGGTGCGACCTTCTACGCGGACCGCGGACTCGCCGACGGCGGTGATCTCAGCGTGGACTGGGGAGGCCTTCGCTGCGGTGGAACTCATGAGCGCAGCTGCGTCGCGTCGAGGGGCCTGATCTCAACTCCCGCGCCCTCCAGCTCAGCCCGGACCGTGCGCGAGGTCACAACCGCTTCGGCGGAGTCACCGTGCAGGAGGATGGTGTCCGCGCGCACCGGGATGTCCGCACCGTCCACGCTCTCGACGACGCCGTCGCGGACCATGCGCACCGCACGGCGAGCGATCTCATCAGCCGCGGAGATGACCGCACCGGGTTGAGATCGCGGAACGAGCGTGCCGTCGTTCTGATAGGCGCGGTCCGCAATGCCGACGATGCCTACGGCCAGTCCCGCGCTGCGCGACTGCTCGGCGAGCTGACCGTCCTGGGCGAGGATGATGAGCTGATCATCGACCTGCCGCACGGCATCTACCACCGCTGCGGCATAGTCCTCGCGCACGGCCACCAGATTGCCGAGCCTGCCGTGGGGCGCCAGGTGCGCGACTCGCTGACCATGGGCCGCCGCAAACGCCTGCAGAGCGCCCAGCTGGTAGATCACATCGGTGCGAACTTCCTCTGCTGAGGCCTCTATTGCGCGCCGGCCGAAGCCCACGAGGTCAGGGAAGCTTGGATGCGCGCCGATATTGACCCCGCGGCGTGCACAGCCTGCGACGGTGTCGTCCATGATGCGGGGGTCCCCCGCATGAAATCCACAGGCGATGTTCGCCGAACTCAGCACGTCCAGGAGGGCTGCGTCATCTCCCATCGTCCAGCTGCCGAAGCCCTCCCCGAGATCTGCGACGAGGTCAATGGTGAGGCTCATGCGGCCTGTCCCCCTTAGCTAGAAACCCTATGGTGTGATGACGACTACCAGCATTCCGCGTCGGCACAGTTGCTGCAACACCTGTGCCAAGACGTTGCCAAAACGTGGCTCAGAGCCGATGCATCAGTCTGATGATGGCACGAGAATTGCAGACATCAACTGATGGACCCATGCGCCGGCTGTGCTGCATCGTCGACGGAGCCCTCCCTGGTATCCCGCCCGGCTGACTCCCGGACGGACAGATGCGTAGCAATATGGTCCACCCGGTACCCCTTGTCGCGCTGGCTGAAACGGCTGATCAGCAAGTCCGTCGCGGCACGGCCGGCGCGCTCTCCGAACGCCGTCACCGTGGTCAGGGGCGGATCGGAGAACGAGGCGCCGAAGATGTCGTCACAGCCGATGACGCTCATATCCCCCGGCACCGTGATCCCCCGCTGCTTGAACCGAGTCAGCGCACCGATGGCCAGGGTGTCGTTGAAGAAGATGCTGGCAGTGGCACCGGTGAGCTCGACGGCGTCTGCCGCCGCGATCCCGGATGCCATCGAGGGCAGGAAGTGACCCACCGGGATCAATGAGACGTCCTTGCGCTCTGCGGCCGCACGTAAGGCCTGCAGCCGGGAGTGATCTGTCCAGGAGCCTTCCGGGCCTCGGACATAGGCGATCGTCCGATGGCCCAGGGAGACCAGGTAGTCCAGCGCTTGGGCGCAACCTGCGGGGGTGTCGATCACTATCCCTGAGAGCGACGGCACTTCCCGGTTCACGGTAACGATCGGGATATTGTCGGCGATCTCCCCCAGCACTTCATCGTCACCGCGCGGTGACCCCAGGACGATGCCATCGACGGTCTGCGAGAGCTCCATCAGCCATGTGGACTCGACGTGGACGGACTCATCGGTGCTCATGAGGAGAAAGAGGAACCCGGCGGCCTGCGCCTGAGCCTGGCAGCCTCTGATCAGATCCAGATTGAAGGGATTCGACAGGTTCGGCAGCACCAGTGCTATTGTCCCGGCAGACATCCGGTCGACGGCATCGGGAAGCATCGCTGATTCGTAGCCCATCTCCCTGGCCTTGCGAGCGATGCGTTCGTACATCGCCGAACTGACCCGTTTCGGATTCGACAGCGCCCTCGACACTGTTGAGGGCGCCACTCCACATGCCTGGGCGATCTCCGTGATGGTGACACGGCGACGCACTCGCCTGGCCGGAACTGCCATGGACTTTCTCCTCACGCTGTGTACACAACGGAGCCACCGCGGCCAGCGATGGCTCCGGATCCTGGAGCACCATGTGAAGTGCAACACTACCGCACAGGAGCGTCCTTCCAGGGCGCAGTGATCACCTTGCCGGACGTCTCGGCGTCGCGCGCGGCGGCGAAAAGCGCTGCCGGATCCTCCGGGGGAAGCTCATGGGTGATCACGCCCTCGATGCCTGGACGCTCAGCGAGCAGCTTCAAAGCGCCGTCGATCTCGTCGGCGAATCGGAAGGTCCCGACGTAGCGCACCTCCTTGGAGATGAACGGCGAGAGATCGACAGGACGTGGTTCCGCGGGCATCATCCCTACCTGCACGATCACACCAGCAGGCCGTACCGCGCGAAGGACCGCGTTGACCGA
>DXGD01000329.1 GCA_019114115.1 Candidatus Nesterenkonia stercoripullorum | reverse complement strand
ATCCCGGGGGCGCGCTCGACGGCCGGACGGTGTTCAGCCTGGCCGGGCACCGGCAGCATGTCGCCGTCGCGAGAGCTGACGCGCATGTGCTGCCTGAGGGCATGCCCCCGGAGCGCGCGCTCCTGGCCGGCGCCGCCGAGACCGGCCTGAACGCCCTGTGGGAGTCGCAGCTGAGCATCGGCGATCGGGTGACCGTCATCGGCGCCGGGATGATCGGGCTCTCCACAGCATTGCTGGCCTCCCGGATGCCGCTGCAACGACTCGAGGTCGTCGATATCGACCCGCAGCGCCGGGAGCTCGTCTCGGCCTTGGGCCTGACTGCGGTGGCCCCCGAATCCGCCAGTCCGGACAACGACGTCGTCCTGCACAGCTCCGCGCACGCCGACGGCCTGGCCCTGGCCCTGGCCATCACCGGCGACGACGGCACGATCGTCGAGCAGTCCTGGTACGGCACGGCACAGCCGCAGGTCCCGCTGGGTCAGGACTTCCACGCACGACGCCTGCGCATCCTCGCCTCCCAGGTGGGCCAGGTCGCCACGCCCCGGCGAGCGCGACGGACCCGGGCCGAACGGCTGGCTCAGGCCCTGAACCTGCTCGACGACCGGTTCGATGCGCTCATCACCGGCCGCTCCCCCTTGAGCGAGCTGCCCGCCGTCATGGACGGGATGAGCCAGGCAACCGAGCAGTACCGTGGGAGCATCTGCCATGTCATAGACCACCGCGTCATAGACCACCGCTGAAGAGGAGCCCCATGTTCACCCTGACCGTCGATGACCACGTGATGATCGCCCACAGCCTCCCCGATCCGTTCTTCGGGCCGGCGCAGAATCTGCACGGGGCCACCCTGCATGTCCACGCGGGCTTCGAACGGCCGGAACTCGACCCCCACGGGGTGGTGATGGACATCGGCGTCGCGATGGGGGTTCTCGGGAAGGTGCTGGATCCCTTGCGGTACACGAATCTGGACGAGCACCCCGCATTCACCGGCACCATCACGACCACTGAAGTCGTCGTGGCGCATATCGCCCGTGGCCTGCGCGAAGCCCTCGAACGGGAGCTCGGGGCCGACCACGGGATCACGGCGATCAGCGTGGCAGCCGATGAGCACCCGCGTGCCCGGGCGAGCTACCGGCTCGATATCGGATAGCCGGTCCGACGTGGGCTTTGCAGCACGACAGCTCATCTGGGTCGAACCGGACCTGAATGGTCCCAGTGGCGGCTCCAGGTACAACGCTCTGGCCCAGGCAGCGCTGGAGGCTGCCGGCCACCACGTGATCCGTCTCGGGCTGGCCGGCGACTGGCCGCAGCCCCAGGCCCAGCAGGTGCATGAGCTGACTACCCGGCTGCGTGCGCTGCGTGGGGAGCATCCCGAGGCGACAGTCATCGTCGACGGTCTGATCGGTGGCTGCGTACCCGAGCTCTTCACCGGCGACATCGCTCCTTTGGCCGATGTCCTCCTGCTCCACCTTCCGCTCGGAGCGGAGCCCGGGGCCCCGGCAGGCGTGCACGACGTCGAAGGGCGGGCCGTGCGGTCGGCCCGGGCGGTCATCGCCACCAGCCGGTGGGCCGCGGCCGATCTGCACAGTCGCCATGGACGCAGCGGGGTCGTCGTGGCTGAGCCCGGCGTCGAGCGTCAGGAAGCCTCTGATCAGGATGCCGTTGAGCAGGGCGCATTCGAGCACCATGTCCTTGGCCTGGGCCGCGCCGGGGTGCCGCGGTTCGTCGTCGTCGGGTCTTTGACTCCGCGGAAGAACCACGAGCTGCTGGGTCAGGCGCTCGGGGCTCTGCTGCATCACTCGTGGGAGCTCGTGGTGGCCGGGCCCGGGGCCGAGACGGCGTTCGGAGCGAGGATGCTGGCCGAGCTGCATGCCGCGCTACCGGGCCGGGTGCTCGCGCCGGGGGCGCTGTCGCCGGAACAGATCGCAGCGCTGCTCCGCACGGCTGACCTGCTGCTGCTTCCCTCTCACGCCGAGACCTACGGCATGGTCGTCACCGAGGCGGCAGTCCACGGCATCCCCTCTTTCGTCGGTGCCGGCACCGGCGCGGAAGAGGCCCAGGACGGGGCCGGCCTTGCGCTGGCCACAACGAGCCCGAGAAGCTGGACCGACGCAGTGGAACGCTGGCTGCGCCGACCTGCCTTCCGCGAGGCGCTCCGGAGCTCCGCCCAGTCCCGCGGTGCTAGAGTTCCCACATGGCAGACGTGCGCGGAGACGATCAGCAGCCTCGCCGCATCGCTGCGGACTGGCTGAGCCTGCGGGAGACGCTCGACGCCGCGGCCCGCCACAGCACTGTGGACGCTGTGCGCACGCTGCTGGCCGAGTCGCCACCGCGCACGGTGATCGACGTGGGCTGCGGAACGGGTTCCGGTGGCCGCTGGCTGCTCCCCCTGCTGCGCGGGAACGAGGACTGGGTCCTCATCGACCACGATGCTGATCTGCTCGCCCACACGGCCGCACGGCTGCGCGCGTCCGGGGCTCGCGGCGAGATCAACACGCGCTGCGCCGATCTCGCAGAGCTCGGCCCGGCCCTCACCGAGGCGGGCGACGCGGCCCTCGTCATCTGCTCCGCCCTGCTGGACCTGCTCACACCGCACCAGCTCGAGGCACTGGTCACCGACCTCGCAGAGCATCGCACGCCGTTTCTCCTGGCCCTGAGCGTCACGGGAGGAATCGCCATCCAGCCAGGCCTCCCGGAGGACGAACGCTTCGCGGCCGCGTTCAACCGGCATCAGCAGCGTGGCGGGCGCTGCGGACCCGAGGCCGCGTCCCGCACGGCGACGCTCGCTCAGCGCGCCGGCTTCCAGGTGACGAGCCTCGAGACCGACTGGCAGCTGGACTCCGCTGAGCACGACGCCGGCCGGCTCGACGCCCTACACCGCTTCATCACCGACCGCGCCACAGCAGCCGCAGAGCAGC
>DXGD01000328.1 GCA_019114115.1 Candidatus Nesterenkonia stercoripullorum | reverse complement strand
GGTCCTTGAACTGGGTGACCGCAACATACCAGGAGGTGATCGAGCGGTAGATCAGCGGGGTGCGGCAGCGCCAGCAGTGCGGGTAGGAGTGCAGGTAGCTCGCCTCGCGCACGAGCCTGCCCTGCGTCTTCAGCGCGTTGATGATGGTCCGGTTCGCGTCGAAGACCTGCACACCCGCGATATCGGCCAGCGGCGCGTCGCCGGAGGGGGTGGGCTCGGCGAAGAGCGGCAGGAACTTCGCCCCGGCGTCCACCGAGAGGATCACCGGGATGCCGGCCTCCTCGGAGGACCGCTGGTCCTCTTCGCCGTAGGCGCTGGCCTGATGGACCAGGCCCGTGCCGTCGGTCGTGGTCACATACTCTTCGACGAGCACCCGGAAGGCCTGACCGGTCTCCCAGCGCTCGGCATCGGCGTAGTAGTCCCACAGCGGCTCATACTGCAGGTCGGCGAGCTCAGTACCGAGATACCGGGCCGTCACCGCAGCCAGTGCGGCGTCTGCGGCAGAGGTCGTGACCTTGCCGTTCTCATCCACCTCATCGGAGAAGCCCAGGTCCTTGGCATACGATCCCAGCAGCTCGGTCGCCAGCACGTGCCGCCCCGGGATCGGCCCCTCAGCGGGCGCCTCCACGACGACGTATTCGACGTCGGGACCGACCGCGATCGAGAAGTTGGTCGGCAGAGTCCACGGCGTCGTCGTCCAGGCCAGCAGGTGGGCGCCGCGCAGCGCGTCGCCGAGGGCGCCGCCGCCGGTCACCGGGAAGGCCACGGTGACGGAGGGGTCCTGGCGCTCCTGATAGACGTCGTCGTCCATGCGCAGTTCGTGGTTCGACAGCGGTGTCTCATCCCGCCAGCAGTAGGGCAGCACCCGGAAGCCCTGGTAGGTCAGGCCCTTCTCGTGGAGCTGCTTGAAGGCCCAGATCACCGACTCCATATAGTCGACGTTGAGCGTCTTGTAGTCATTCTCGAAATCCACCCAGCGTGCCTGGCGGGTCACATAGTCCTGCCACTCATGGGTGTACTTCAGCACTGAGGCCCGGCATGCGTCGTTGAACGTTCCGATGCCCATGGCTTCGATCTCGGCCTTATCCCGCATCCCCAGCTGCTTCATGGCCTCCAGCTCAGCGGGCAGGCCGTGGGTGTCCCAGCCGAAGCGACGCTCGACCCGGTGACCGCGCTGCGTCTGATAGCGAGCGACCAGGTCTTTCACGTAGCCGGTCAGCAGGTGGCCATAGTGCGGCAGCCCATTGGCGAAGGGAGGGCCGTCATAGAAGACGAACTCGTTGGGCTCCCCTTCAGCCGTCACCGTCGGCCGGTTCTCCACCGAGGCGCGGAAGGTCCCCGCTGCCTCCCAGTGGTCCAGAACACGCTCCTCGATCCGCGGGAACCGAGGCGAGGACGGCACACGCGCGCCCTCCCCGGAAGGCGAACCGTACTGGGAGCGGGGGTACACGGGAGAGCTGGGAGCTGTCATGGGGTCCGTCCTGCGGGCTTGAAGCTGTCATCGTCTGTCTGTGCAAGGACGCCTGGCCTTGAAGGTCCCGACGCGGTACCACCCTGCTTGCCCGCTTCCCGGCCTCACCAGCCGGTGTTCACGCACCACTTCATGATCGCTGTGACGGGCGTACCCGTCCGGCTCTAGTGAGTGAACCCCCTGGCCGGAGGTCCACCGTTCTTCCGGAAGCTCGCCGGTGATCGCCGGGTCGACGCTGATGTCCACGATTCTACTGGATAGTTCTGCGCTGGTTCCACACTGGCCCCCGGCAGCCCCGGCGGGGGCCAGAAATGCCGGAGCGGCCCGCCGCCTCCTCTACTGGGTGCTGGCAGGCTCGGCGTCGTCCAGCACGACGTCGTGGACCGAGATCTCGTGGTGGGTGTTCCACTCCCCCACGATGTCCAGCACACGGGTTCGGGTCGCCGCAGAGATGTCTCCCAGCGCCGCCTCGACATGTGCCAGCGCGGCACTGGGCCCGGTCACCCGGGCGGAGAGGATCTCCGTGCGCTGCTTGACCTTGGCATCGGACTTCACCCGACGCAGGGCTGAGAGCGTCTCCCCGACAGAGGTGAGCATCTCCGCTGCTCCGGTGACATGCTCAAGGTCTTCGGCAGCAGGCCAGGAGGCGCTGTGTACCGACCCAGAACGCCACCACCGCCAGACTTCATCGGTGGCGAAGGGCAGCACGGGCGCGAAGAGCCGCAGCAGGGCGTCGAGCGTCGTGGCCAGCGCGCAGAGCACCGATGCCTGCTCCTGCTCGCCACGAGACCCGTAGGCACGGTCCTTGACCAGTTCCACATAGTCATCGGTGAAGGACCAGAAGAACGACTCCACCCGCTGCAGAGCGCGCGCATAGTCGTAGTTCTCGAAATGCTGCGTCGCCTCGGCGACGACGTCGTGCAGCTGAGCGATGAGGGCCCGATCCAGCGGCTCGCTGAGCCTGCGGTGGGCCGCCTCCGATGACGGGGCATCGAGAATGTGCGCCTCGGTGACTCCGAGGTTCAGCGCGAATTTCGAGGCGTTGAGCAGCTTGATGGCCAGCCGTCGGCCGATCTTCATCTGGGCGATCTCATAGGCGGTGTCCGCACCCAGCTTGGCCGAGGCGGCCCAGTAGCGCACCGCGTCGGAGCCGAACTGCTCCAGGGGCTCATGCGGCACCACCACATT
>DXGD01000327.1 GCA_019114115.1 Candidatus Nesterenkonia stercoripullorum | reverse complement strand
TGATCGAGCACGATGGCCGCCTGGTGGTGATGTCCCACCACGTTGAGGGACACTATTGCGCCCCTGGTGAGGAACTGCCGCGTCGCGGCGACCCAGACGCGCAGCGTGCGCCTGAGGACCCGGGCGTATCCGTCGGCCCGCATACCCACGACGACGACCATGCCCATCACCAGGCCCACCACCGCGACCACCTGCAGCACACCACAGGAGCGGGTTCATGATCGAGCAGATCACCCAGTCATACAGCCTCGAGAACTACTGGGAGCTCTTCCACCTGGTCCGCAATTCGGTGATCACCTCCGGAGTGCTCGGACTGATGGGTGGCCTGATCGGCGTCTTCATCATGCTGCGCCGGACTGCGCTGGTGGTCCACGGCATCGCGGAGATATCGTTCGCCGGCGCCGCACTGGCGCTGCTGGCCGGGGTGGACGTCGTGGCAGGCTCCGCCGTGGGGGCCGTCGCGGCCGCGCTGCTGATCGGTGTGCTGAGCCTGCGTGACAAGGACACTTCAGCTGTGACGGGCGTGCTGATGCCTTTCGGTCTCGGGCTGGGAATTCTCTTCCTCTCGCTGTATCAGGGGCGCAGCGCCAATAAGTTCGGGCTGCTCACCGGGCAGATCGTCGGCGTGGATGACATGCAGACGACGACCCTGGTCATCGGGGCAGCACTGATCATGGTGGTGCTGGCGGTGATCTGGCGGCCACTGATGTTCGCCTCAGTGGATCCCCAGCTGGCCCGGGCGCGCGGTGTGCAGGTCAATGCCCTGTCCATCGTCTTCATGCTGCTGCTGGGCATTGCCGTGGCGATGTCAGTGCAGGTCGTCGGCGCGCTGTTGGTGCTGGCGCTGTTGGTGGTGCCCGCCGCGGCGGCGCTCAAGGTGACGGTGCGCCCGCTGAGCGTGGTGGTGCTGGCGATGGTCTTCGCGCTGATCTCCTCCGTCGGGGGGATCATGATCGCGATTGCCGGGACTGTGCCGATCAGCCCGTACATCACGACCATTTCGTTCGTCATCTACGTCATCTGCCTGATCGTCGGCAGGGGGCGCCGTCTGCGCCGAGTGCACCGAGCGGCCACAGGGCAGTACTCACGAGGAGAAAGGGGTCCAGCAGATGAGCGGCACAGCCCTCAGCAGGCCGGGCCTCAGCAGGCCGGAGTAGGTGCGTTCTAGCTCGCCGCTGCGCACTTCTCGCAGAGGCCGTAGACCTCCAAAGTGTGCTGGACTTCGGTGAACCCGTTCTTCCGTGCGAGTTCCGATGTCCACGTCTCTACCTCAGGGGCCTCGAACTCCACGGCCAGCCCGCAGACGCGGCACACCAAGTGGTGGTGGTGTTCCTCAGCGGCGCACAGGCGGTAGATCGCCTCGCCGTCGTCGGGGCGGAGGACATCCAGAAGGCCCTCTTCATGATGGGTCTGCAGCACTCGGTATACCGTGGCCAGCGAGACTTTTTCCCCGCGATTCTCCAGGATGCGGTGGAGGTCCTGGGCGCTGACGAAGTCTTCCAGGGAATTCAGCGCAGCCCAGACAGCGCGCTTCTGCCGGGTCGAACGACCGCGGACGGGCGGGGTGTAGGCGTTCTCGACGGACACGGCGGTACGTAACCTCTCAGAAGTCTCATTGAGTGGATGAGTCAGTCTATAGCGGCCGGGTGTACAGCGGCCTGATATCCAGTGTGGCTATGCTAACAGCGCAGAGCTGCTCACTGCCCATCGGGCATGGCGGATGGGGCGTGGGGAATGGGGCACGGTCCATCAGGCATCGCCTATGATTCGTCATGGGCCACTACAGCGAGGAGAGTATATGAGCACCGTGTTCACCAAAGTCATCAACGGGGAGATCCCGGGCCGCTTCATCTGGGCGGACGAGACCTGTGTGGGTTTCCTCTCGATCGCGCCGCTGGCTTACGGGCATACGCTGGTCGTGCCTCGCCAGGAGGTCGACAAGTGGACTGACGCGGACCCCGCGCTCATCGCGCACCTGACTCGGGTCGCCCAGCGCATCGGTAAAGCCCAGGTGGAGGCGTACGACGTCGACCGTGCCGGCGTGGCCATCGCCGGATTCGAGGTCCCGCATCTGCACATCCACGTCTGGCCCTCCAGCTCGATGGCCGATTTCGACTTCGGCAAGGCGATGAGCGACCCGGACAGCAGCCGGATGGACCAGGCCGCCGAGAAGCTGCGGGTGGCACTGCGGGTCATGGGGGATGCGGACTTCGTTCCTGCGGAGAGCTGAATGCGCTGAGACTGAGCGCTGACGTCCGATCGCGGAGCACGTTTCAGCTTCGGGTGGCGAGCTTGATCGCCCTGCGGATGCGCTTGGGCGAAACGGTCTGAGCTGTGCCCAGCTGCTGCGCGAAGAGAGCGATTCGGTACTCCTGCAGCATCCAGCGCACCTCGAGGAGATCTCGTGGCACTGGGAGCTGCTCAGGAATGGACTCCACGGCGGCGTCGTACTCATCCTCGAGCTGCTGGATCTCAGCGGTGTCCGCAGAGTCCTTGCTCAGGCTCTTCCCGGCTGTCAGCCGCTCCAGCCGTTCCTGCATGCCCTGCAGGTAGCGGGGAACGTGCTGCAGGTGCCGGAAGCCTGCTGCGGTGACGAACCCGTCGTGGACCAGATTCTCAAGATCGGCTTCCATGTCGTGACGCGCGGTCTGCAGGGCAGCTGAGGTGGCGGAGTCCAGTGCCCGCCGCACTGCCGTGGCTCGGGTGAGCGTCTCGGCGACGATGTCGGTCAGGCGCAGCACAGTCTCGATGAGGTCGGCTCGGGCGGTTCTGGCGAGCGCCTCGAACGCGGCGGCGGAAAAAGGAAGCTCGTCGGGGACCATCTGATCCAGCGCCGCCTGGGTGCAGTCGGCCACCAACGACTCGACAGTGCCATGCGGCCAATTGCCGAAGGTCAGACGCTCCCGATTGCTCAGGTGATCCATCACGTATCGCTGGGGGGAGGGCAGAACGCAGCGCAGCAGCTCCACGACTCCTTGGCGGTGCACCCGGTACTGAGCATCTGACGAATCCTGGATCTCGACTCGCACTCCGGCTGGCGCGCTCGCCGTTGCCGCGTCGCCGTTGGCGGCATCACGTGCCAGGGCCGGGTAGCCTGTCACGTCCCTGCCATTGACCTGGGAAGAGACACTGGCGGGAAGGTCCCCGAAGGTCCACTGTCGCTGGTGCCTCAGCTCGGTCACACCGGAGATGCTGGCTGGACCCGATGCGCCGGCCTGACCTGCGGCCTCTGCGTGGCCCGAGGGTCCTGCTGAATCGTCAGCCTGGCCTGTGCCCGCTGGTCCAGGCTTTGCCGAGCGATTGCTGTGCCCCGCTGACTTCGCCGAAGGGGGCCCGGATCCTTGGGAGATGCTGCGTCCGATGGCCTCACGGGTCTGTGCCGAGAAACGAATCTGCAGCTCAGCAAGATCCGTCCCAGTGTCCAGTACGCGCCCGCGGTCGCTGACCACGGCGAAAGTGAACCGCAGATGCGCGGGCAGGGCGGACAGGTCGAAGACGCCGCTGTCCACGGGAACCCCGGTGAGGCTCTGCACCGCCGACGCCAACTCGCCGCGCAGGGAGGTTCCTGGTTCAGGCTCTCCGATCCTTGTCAGCGCTCTGGTGGCGACGTCGGGGGCAGGGACGAAGTTCTTGCGGAGCTGTTTCGGCAGTGACCGGATCATGTGGGTGACCAGTTCCTGGCGCAGACCAGGGATCAGCCATTCGAAGCGTTCGGGCTCCAGCTGGTTGAGGAAGATCAGCGGGACTCGGACCGTCACGCCGTCGCTGCTGCGCGAGGTGCCCTGGCGGCCACCGGGACCTTCAGCGGAGCGGTGCATCGACGGGTTGAACTCGTAACGCAGCTCGAGTTCGAGGCCGTCGTGGTCGAAGACCTCCGGGTAGGCGGCGGTGTCGACGTCGTCGGCTTCCGCGGCGAAGAGCTGGTCCTCGGTGAGGTCCAGCAGCTCCGGAGTCTCGTGGCGCTGCGTCTTCCACCAGGTGTCGAAATGCTTCTGGGACACCACGGAGGTGGGGACGCGCGCGTCGAAGAAGGCGAAGAGATCCTCATCCGAGGCGCGGAGATTCTTCCGGCGGGTGCGGTTCTCCCACTCCTCGAGATCGGTGAAGCGCTGGCGGTTGCGCGCGTCGAAGTGGTGCCGGGTGCGCCAGTCTCCTTCGATCAGGGCGCGGTGAATGAAGATCTCGCGGCTGTACTCCGGATCGATCTTCCCGAAGAGCACCTGCCGGTCCGCCACGATGGGCAGGCCGAACAATGTCACCCGTTCCGTCGCTATGACCGCGCCGCGGGAAGCTGACCAGCGCGGTTCCGAATGGGAGGTTTTCACCAGCTGGGGAGCCAGGTCCTCGACCCAGCTCGGATCGATGCGCGCCACGGTCCGCGCCCACAGCCGAGAGGTCTCGACCAGCTCCGCGGCCATGACCCAGTCGTGATTCTTCTTGAACAGATGCGACCCCGGGAAGACGGCGAACCTGGTCCCGCGGGCTCCCTGATAGTCGCGAGTCTTGGGCGTGAAGACGCCGATGTGGCTGAGCAGTCCGGAGAGCAGCGACTGATGGATGGAATCATGACGTCCCGCGGCGTCGACTGTCGGCATCCGCCGCCCACGTGCTTTCTTCTGCTGTCCAGTCCTCGCCCCACCCAGCTCTGCATTGCGGGCGATCTCGCTGAGCTGCTGGACCAGGTCCTGCCATTCCCGGATCCGCAGGTAGTTCAGGTACTCCCGATGGCACATCTTCCTGAATTGGTTCCCCGAGAGCTCATGGTGCTTCTCCTGGAGGTAGTGCCAGAGGTTGAGCAGTGCAGAGAAGTCGGAATTCTCATCTTTGAACCTGCCGTGCAGCTCGTCGGCACGCTGTCGCTCCTCGCTCGGGCGCTCACGGGGGTCCTGGATGGAGAGTGCGGCGACTAAGACGGTGACCTCGGTCAGGCACTTCCGCCGGTCCGCCTCGACCATCATGCGGCCCAGCCGCGGGTCCACGGGGAGTTGCGCGAGAGTGCGGCCCACGCCGGTGATATGACCGCGCCGGGCTGGGCGGTGACCCTTGCGGGCGCC
>DXGD01000326.1 GCA_019114115.1 Candidatus Nesterenkonia stercoripullorum | reverse complement strand
CTGAGTCCCTTGAACTGCCGGACGGCGAGCGGGCCGAAGATGAGCATGATCACTGCCGGCCACACGACGGCGGCCGCCAGCGCATGCCCGTCGATCCAGTACGCCGGTTCGAGAAGCTCGATGCCAGGGGTCTGAAAGAGCTCACGGATCGCCGTCGCCGTCGAGGAGACGGGGTTCCAGGCCGCGATAGCGCCCAGCCAGCCCGGCATCATATCCGGCGGCGTGAAGACCGAGGAGATGAACCCGAGCGGGAAGGCCACGGCGAAGAGCATCCCGGCCGTTTCGGTGTTCTTGATGCACAGCCCCAGGAAGATGCCGACGAAAATGAGCGCCAGCCGCAGCCACAGGAGCAGGAGGAACGCGAACAGCGTAGCGCCGAGGCTCCCGCCGGACCGCCACCCGATGAGCAGTGCGACGATGGCGATGATCGTCAGATCAAGCGCCGCGCGGATCACATCCGAGAATGCCCGGCCGGTGACGGGGGCGGAGGAGGACATCGGCATGGACCGGAAGCGGTCCATGAATCCCTTCTCCTTGTTGTGCGTGACCGCGTAGGCGGTATCCATGAAGCCGAGCGCCATCGTCATGGCGAACATTCCGGGCATGGCGAAGTCTACGTAGCCTTCGCCGGCGCCCTGGCCCGTCACGTCCATGGCGGAGCCGAAGACGTAGACGAACATCAGGACCATGACCACCGGGAAGCCGATCTGCCACGCGAAAGTCGAGGGCTGGCGGAGCAAATGCGTGAATTCCTGGAGCACGATGGTCCAGCAGTCACGCAGAGCCCAGGCGAAGCGCGAGCCGGCAGTATCCGTGGCGGTGCTCTGCTCCTGAGCAGGTATGGGGGCTGAGGTGGTGGGCGTCGTCATAGTGCCTTCTCCTTGCGGGTGGCGCTGGGGGAGGTGGTCAGGTGGAGGAACGCTTCGTCCAGAGTCGGACGCCGCAGCCCGATATCGGCGATGTCGATCTCCTGCGCGCGAATCTCGGCGGCGACGGCGGTCAGGGCGGTGACGCCGTCGGCCACGGGGACGCTGAGCCGCGCCTCAGCCTCCTCGACGTCGGGCTGGATGCCGGTGAGGTCGACCACGATCTGGCTCAGCCTGTTCAGCTGTGCCGGGTCGGCGGCCAGGAGCTCCAGGCGCTCCTGGCCGATCTGGCGTTTGAGGCCTGCGGGGGTGTCTTCGACGAAGTTGCGTCCATGATCGATCAGGCTGATCCGGTCGCAGAGCTTGTCCGCCTCATCCAAGTAGTGCGTGGTGAGCAGGACGGTGGTTCCCGTAGCGGCCAGCTCGCGGACGACCTCCCACACTTCACGACGCCCGGCCGGGTCCAGGCCGGTGGTCGGCTCGTCCAGGAACAGCACTTCGGGAGCGAGGATCATCGAGGCCGCCAGGTCCAGCCGGCGGCGCATGCCGCCGGAGAACTTCTTGGGAGAGAGTCCGGCGGAGTCGGTCAGGCCGAACATCGTCAGGAGCTCTTCTGCCCGCTGCTGGGCGTGAGCCTTGTCCAGCCTGAAGAGCCGCCCGAACATGACGAGGTTCTGCCGTGCCGTGAGTAGATCGTCGACGGCGGTCTGCTGACCGGTCAGTCCGATCCGGCGGCGCACCTGCCGGGGTTCGGAGGTGACATCGAACCCCGCGACCCGGGCAGACCCGCTGTCAGGGTAGGTGAGCGTGGTGAAGATCCGCACGGCCGTGGTCTTGCCCGCACCGTTGGGCCCGAGCAGGCCGTGGACAGTGCCCCGGGATACGTGAAGATCCACGCCGTCCAGGGCGTATTTGTTCTTATACTGCTTGACGAGGCCGGTGGCCTCGATCGCCTTCTCCTGCGGCATATCGACCCCTTCTTGATATATGCGTACATTGTACGTCGTACGCTGCACGCAGTAGACTAGCGTACAGTGTCCGCAGTAGGCAAGAGGTGTCAGGTGAGGAGTCTGCGTGAGCGACCAGAACCCGTTGGGTAAGAGTCTTGAACTGCTCTGGGAAGGGCTTCCGGGATCTGAGAAAGGGCCTCGGCCGAAGCTCACGTTGGAGCAGGTCGTTCAGACGGGGATCGACCTGGCGGATGCAGAAGGGCTTGAGGCGCTCTCCATGCGCAACCTCGCCCAGCGACTTGGCGTGGGGACGATGTCGCTCTATCGGTATGTTCCCGCGAAGAAGGAGCTGCTCGACTTGATGCTCGACGCCATCGTCGGCCCCTCGCAGGAGCGACTCGAGGCAGCGGAGAACGGGTGGCGGGAGTTCCTGACCACGACTGCGCGTCAGGCCCGTCGCCTGTATCTGGAGCATCCCTGGATGCTGCAGGCCAACTGGAGCCGGCCGGTCCTGGGTCCGAACAGCGTCGCTGATCTCGAACTGACCATGAAGGGCATTGCTGATGCCCGGCTCAGCGATCAGGCGAAGATGAACGCGGTCACCTCGGTGGAGTCCTTCGTCATGGGCTCAGCCCGGCAGGAGCTCCTCTGGGCGAATGCCGCCACCGAGCAGGGAATCACTGACGAGGAGTTCTGGGCGAGTCAGCTGCCGACGCTCATACGGGCGATGGAGTCCGGCAAGTATCCCGTGATGGCCGAGCTGGATGAGGACATCTTCGATGCAACCTGGGACGACGGTTTCGAGTTCGGCCTGCAGCTGATCCTCGACGGGATCGACGCGCGGCAGGAGCCTCCAGCGGGCTAGCCGGGCTAGCCGGGCTAACCCGGGCGAGGCCGGGCGGCTGCCGCCGGAGCGCCGGCTCGGTGGCGTCATGGCCCTCGCCGTGACCCTCCCGAGGGCCCCTTAGCGGTGTGCCTGGCGTGCTTGGTATGCGCTGTTGAGCCGTTCGAGCACGGACGGCGCACCCGGCTGGTGAGGCGCACCCAGGTGCTGTGCACGCAGCTCGTCCGTGAATTCCTGCCACAGCTCGGGCCCGCCGTCGGCAAGGATTTTCGCTCGGACGCTGAGCTCCGGTGTCACCGGGAGGTGCTCCGAGCCCCATGCGCCCATCGTCGCAAGCACTGGAACCAGCTGAATTGACCGCTCGGTCAGGCTGTAGATCTTGCGCTGCTTGTGGTGGGGATCCTGGGTTTTGGCGAGCATGTCGTTCGCGACGAGTCTGTGCAGGCGGTCCGCCAGGATGTTCGAGGCGATGCCCTCTTCGGACTGGGTGAGCAGTTCGTTGAAGTGGCGACGGCTGCCGAACATCACGTCCCGGATCACGAGGAGCGACCAGGTGTCACCGAGGACTTCCAGGGTGAGGTTGATGGGGCACCCTGATCGAGGGCTCTCGGGCACCTGTGCCTCCATCATCTCGCTCGAAAGGCAAAAACCACTTGCAGTCTACACTTAGTTTGCCTACGCTGGTGATCTAATTGCGCTATGCAAGTGGTCAGCGAATCGCATGTGACCAGCGCATCCCAAATGGCCAGTGAATCGACGGCGAAAGGTGAAGCATGCCGCGCGAGACCAACGACGGGTCGGTGATCTGGCAGGTGACGATGTCCCTCGACGGGTACATCGCAGCTGATGGCGACGACATGGGATGGATCTTCGAGTACATCGACCCGTCGAACCCTGCCGGCGCGGAGGTCCCGGCTCGCATCGGATCGATGATCGCGGGCCGGAGGAGTTTCGACGTCGGTGCTCGGGACGGTATGGAGGTCTACGACGGCTCCTGGTCCGGGGCTCAGTTCCTCATGACGAACAGGCCCTCTGCGGATCTGCCTGGCGGGCTGCGAGTTCGATCAGGGCCTGTCAGGCAGGTCGTGGAGGAGGCGCTGGATGCGGCCGGTGGTCGCGACGTAGGCATCATCGGTGCCGATATCGCTCGCCAGGCGCTGGAGTCGAACCTGGTGGACGAGGTCGTCGTTCACGTTGCGCCCGTCCTGCTCGGCGACGGCGTTCGGTTTCGCGGCGCACTCGGGAGGAAGGATCTGCGTCTGGTCGACACGGCCCGACACGGAGAGGTCGTGACGGCGCACTATCGAGTGCCTCACGGGCAGAGGGCAGAACCGTGACCGCCGCACGGCATGACCCGCTCTTTCCCCTAGAATCGGGCCATGCCCCGAACGACGAAAGCCCAGCAGCAGCAGAACCGGGTGCTGCTGCTGCAAGCCGCTGAACGTGTCTTCGCCAGGCGCGGGGTCGAGGGTGCTTCCCTCGACGACGTCGCCGTCGACGCGGGGCTGACCAAAGGGGCCGTCTACTCCAACTTCTCGGGCAAAGGGGAACTGATCCTGGAGGTGATCCGTCACCGCCAGACGTCCTCCCAGGAGGCCCAGGACTTCAGTGCGGTGCTTCTGGAGGCCACCGACGACTACGCTCGGCTCGAGGCGTGGTGCGAGATGTGGATCCGCACGCAGCGCAGCGGCGAGAGGTCGAGCTATTCGCGGCTGGTCTTCGAGTTCATTCCCTACGCGTTGCGGGATGAGGAGCTTACCCGCAGGTTCCTTGATCTGCTCGGGACCGGTGAGGCTGCGCAGGGTGCGTCTCCCATCCCCTCGAGCAGCCTCTTCGCGCGTATCCCTCACGCAGACCAGATGCGCATTCTCCTCGCACTGGACATGGGTCTGGCCGCCTTGACCCTCTTCGACCCCGAAGGGGTCAAACCGGAGCTGTACAAGACAGCAGTGCTCTCGCTGGCCCGCACACTCTATGAGGCCGGAGCTGGATCGGATGGTGTCGAACCCGAGGGGTAGCAGAGGCCTCCGCAGATCACGGCCGGCTCGCATGTGCCGTCCGCACCGGTCACATGCGTGCCACTAAGGCCGCGCGCTGCGGCGCATCCGGTGCGAGCAGCTTCAGCGCGGTGAAGAGGGCCTGTTCATCTCCCGCCGCCTCGGGCAGCTGCAGGTATCGGCACAGTTCTGCGCCGCTGGCATCGGCGAGCATGGACTCACGCAGGGCCGTCGAGAGGTGGCGGCGCAGCTCGAGAATCCCTGGCGCTTCGGAGCTCGGGAGCAGTTCGCCTCCGTACATATCCAGCGCGGCGTCCCGGTCTCCGGCGGTGAGCGCGGTCAGCGTCGTGAGCGCGTCGAGCTCCACCGTCGAGCTCAGCCGGTATGGCTTGGACTCCAGATTCAGCCCGGCTGCCCCATCGGATCCGCGCAGGACCCGTCGCAGTCGCACCATCTCGGCCCGCAGCGAGACTTCGTGCCCGGTTTCCCCGAATAGCTGCTCGGCCAGGGCGCTCGCACTCAGGCCATCTCCGCCGGAGCTGAAGTTCCACGCCAGAAGGGTCAGGATCTCGGCATGCCGGAGGCTCAGCGGAGCTCGTCCCGCCGCGGAGCGCAGTTGCGGCCGCGCTGTCCCGAGTGTGGTCAGCTGCGCCAGTCCGGATCGGGCCGGCAGCACTTTGAGCTCTGCCTCCGCGGCGGCGATGGCCGCGTGGATCAGTGGCAGCGAATGCGTCGCCACCGCCTTCTCGTCCCCGGTGAGGTCGACGACGCCTAAGAGGTGACCCGTGTGGGGGTCATGGATAGGGGCCGCCGAGCAGGAGAACTGGTGGGCTGAGAACGCGTAGTGCTCATCCTGATGGACCTGCACGCCATTTCCGGTGGCCAGCGCCGTGCCCGGAGCGGAGGTGCCGATGGCTTGCTCTGACCACCTGGCCCCGGGGAGGAACGCCGAGGATTCGGCGCGTCGCAGCGCCTGGCGGTCGCCGTCGACCCAGAGGAGGCGGCCTTCGGCATCGCCTATGGCCACGATGAGCCCTGCTTCTACCGCCGAATGGACGAGGAGCCGTTCGAAGATCGGCAGCACCTGTCGCAGCGGATGGGATCTGCGCAGATCGCGCAACACATCATCAGCAGTGTCTACAGGGGCTATCGCGACACCGGGATCAGGGAGAAACTGCGCTGACCTGCGCCATGATTCGCGGACTTCGGGCCGCAGCGTGACCCAAGACCCCGGCTGGTCGGGCACTGCTTTCATACAGGGTCCTTCAGGCGAGAACTGTGAGTATCAGGTGCCTGCCAGCGTAACGGGGTAGTGTGATCTGTGCAACGTTTTTGCAACCTGAGGGTCCCTACGGTGTGAGGAGCAGGAGGCACACCCCGCATCACCGATCGACCCGCGAAGGAGTCATCATGAGCATCTACGCACAGCCCGGGACAGAAGGCAGCGTCGTCAGCTACAAGTCCCGTTACGAGAACTTCATCGGCGGCGAATGGGTTGCCCCGGTGAAAGGGCAGTACTTCGAGAATCCGAGTCCAGTGACGGGCAAAGCATTCACCGAGGTGCCCCGTTCGACGGCCGAGGACATCGACCGGGCGGTTGAGGCTGCCGAAAAGGCGGCTGCGGCCTGGGGGAAGACCTCCGTGGCTGAACGCGCCGTACTCCTGAACAAGATCGCTGACCGTATCGAGGAGAACCTCGAGATGCTGGCGGTCGCCGAGACCTGGGAGAACGGCAAGCCCGTCCGGGAGACGCTGGCAGCGGATCTCCCGCTCGCCGTCGATCACTTCCGGTATTTCGCCGGTGTGATCCGTGCCCAGGAGGGCGGGATCAGCGAGATCGACGAGTCCACAGTGGCCTACCACTATCACGAGCCGCTGGGCGTGGTCGGTCAGATCATCCCGTGGAACTTCCCGATCCTGATGGCCGTGTGGAAGCTGGCACCGGCGCTGGCGGCAGGCAATGCCGTCGTGCTCAAGCCGGCGGAACAGACGCCGTCGTCGATCTTGCTCGTGGCAGAGCTGATCTCCGACCTGGTGCCAGATGGCGTGCTCAACGTAGTCAACGGCTTCGGTGCGGAGGCCGGTGCGCCGTTGGCCTCGCATCCCCGGATCAAGAAGGTCGCCTTCACCGGTGAGACCACCACGGGCCGGCTGATCATGCAGTACGCCAGCCAGAACCTGATTCCGGTCACCCTGGAGCTGGGTGGGAAATCGCCCAATATCTTCTTCGAGGATGTCGCTGCCAAGGACGACGCCTTCTATGACAAAGCGCTGGAAGGGTTCACGATGTTCGCGCTGAACCAGGGCGAAGTCTGCACCTGTCCCTCGCGCGCGCTGATCCAGTCCAGCATCATCGACACGTTCCTCGAAGCTGCGGTGGAGCGCACCAAGGCGGTCAAGCAGGGCAACCCGCTGGACACGGAGACGCAGGTCGGCGCTCAGGCGTCGAATGACCAGCTGGAGAAGATCCTCAGCTACCTGGACATCGGCAAGCAGGAGGGTGCGGAGGTCCTGACCGGCGGCTCGCGCGTGGACCTGGGCGGGGATCTCGCCGAGGGCTACTACGTGGAGCCCACGATCTTCCGTGGCCAGAACTCGATGCGCATCTTCCAGGAGGAGATCTTCGGCCCCGTCGTCTCGGTCACCGAGTTCTCCGACTACGACGACGCCATCTCCACGGCCAATGACACCCTCTACGGGCTCGGCGCCGGTGTCTGGTCCCGCACCGGGAACATCGCCTACCGCGCCGGCCGGGACATCCAGGCCGGACGTGTCTGGACCAACTGCTACCACCAGTACCCGGCGCACGCTGCATTCGGCGGGTACAAGCAGTCGGGCATCGGGCGCGAGAACCACCTGATGATGCTGGCCCACTATCAGCAGACGAAGAACCTGCTGGTCAGCTACTCGGAGGACAAGCTCGGGTTCTTCTAGGCCGCGGACCGAAGGAGTCAACGTCAGCTTCCACCGCAGTCGGCGGCCCCGCCCTTGCTCCGCACAATGGGCGAGGCCGCCGTATGCGCGTGGCGTGGGGTGTTC
>DXGD01000033.1 GCA_019114115.1 Candidatus Nesterenkonia stercoripullorum | reverse complement strand
TGCATCAGAGAGTTCTGGCTGAGGGCACGCCAGCAGAGGTCCTCGATCACGAACGGCTCGGCTCGGCATTCGGAGCGGTGCTCTCCAGCGCTGGGCCAGCTGACTCCCCTGAACCGGATGGCTCCGCTGGGCCCGCGGCTCCCGCTAGACCCGCTGACCTCGAGGGCTGGGACACGATCGGGCCTGCCTCTGAGACCCCCTCCCGGAAAGGACCCGCCCCGTGGAATTCCTGACCGACCCGCTGCAATTCGGATTCATGCAGAATGCTCTCGTCGTCGCGATCGTGGCTTCGGTGGTCTGCTCGTTGCTCTCCTGCTGGCTGGTGCTGATGGGGTGGTCGCTGATGGGTGAGGCAGTCGCCCATTCGATCCTGCCCGGCGTCGTGCTGGCGTCGCTCTTCGGGGCGCCACTGGCTGTGGGAGCCTTCATCTTCGGCATGGGGGCCGTCCTGCTGATCGGCGGCATCAGCACGTCGACTACGCTCAAGCGTGACACGGCGATCGGGATCGTCTTCACCACGCTCTTCGCACTGGGCATCGTGCTCATCTCCCGCGCTCCTTCCGAAACGCATCTGCAGCACATCCTGTTCGGGAACGTCCTGGGCACGTCCACGGCTGATCTGCTGCAAGTCAGCGGCCTGGGGGCGCTCATCGTCATCGTGCTGCTGACACTGCGGCGCAATTTCGTGCTTCTCGCCTTCGACCGCCTGCACGCTGTCTCGCTGGGCATGTCCCCAGGCCGCTGGTCGATTCTGCTCCTGATGCTGCTCGCCCTGACTGCCGTCACGGCGTTGCAGACGCTTGGCGTCATCCTGGTCGTGGCCATGCTCGTGATCCCCGGAGCCACGGCGGCCATGCTGACGCGCACCTTCGGACCGATGCTGTGGATCTCCTGCTCCAGCGCCGTCCTCTCGGCGATCACCGGCGTCTATCTGAGCTATTGGTGGGACCTGTCGACAAGCGGCTGCATAGTGCTCGCCCAATCCGCGCAGTTCGGCCTGGCCTATCTGCTGGCGCCTCGCAAAGGACTGATCAGCACATGGAGGCGAGCATCCGCCCACCCGAATAGACTGGTTCCGAACACCGCGGCAGGGCAGTCCAGCTCGCCCGCCGCGACCTGACAGGCGGGCTGCTCTGCCCTCGCACGGCTGCGTGCTAAGGAGCTGTCCGCAAGAGCAGGACGCCGACCGATGCGAAGGACCGCCCAGTAAGGACCGCGATGACTCCCCGCACTTCAGCCCAAGGACGTTCAACGGCGAGCGCAGCGGCCACCACCTCTGTCGAGGACTATGCCAAAACCATCTACGGACTCTCCGAATGGGAAGACCTCGATGTCACCGCGTCGGCGTTGGCGAAGGCGCTGGAGGTCTCCAACCCTTCGGTCACGCTGATGATCAGGAAAATGGCCGGACTGGGTCTCGTCGATCATCGTCCCTATGCACCGATCAAGCTGACGGTCCAGGGACGGCGACTGGCGCTGTCGATGGTGCGCCGTCATCGTCTGATCGAAACGTGGCTGGTCAACGAACTGGGCTATGACTGGGACGAAGTCCACGATGAAGCGGAGCGGTTGGAGCATGCCGTCTCGGACACCTTCGTGGACCGGCTCGACGCCCGGCTGGGCAAACCCTCCGCGGATCCGCACGGGGATCCCATTCCGAGCCCGGACCTTCAGGCGGCCTATCCGCAGACGCAGCTGCTGTGCAGAGTCCCGCAGAAGTCCAGGGTGCGATTGGAACAGGTCGACGACGGCGTCCCCGGCGCGTTGCGGAGACTGGCTGAGAGCAATGTAGAAATCGGTGCAGAGCTCAGCGTGGGCTCCGGAGAGCGCGACTCCGTGACGATTACCCCGGAACAGCTGGCTGATCCGCTCGTGCTGACCCACGAAGAAGCACACGCCATGCGTGTCAGCCTGCTGGGTGAGTCCGCCTGAGGCGATATCCTGATAAGCGATGTCCGAAGCAGAAGCGCCGCTGGCACATGCCGCGAGCCCACCGCCCCTCCGCCTCATCATCCCACTCGTGGCAGTAGCGGGAGCTCTAGGCGCCCTTGCCCGGGTCGGTCTCGGCGAGCTCGTCCCCGAGCAGGCGATGAAGTTTCCATGGACGACGCTGGCTGTGAACGCCTCAGGGTCCTTGGTGCTCGGACTCGTCGTCGGGATGGCGAGCGTCCGGCCGAATACTCCGCGCTGGCTGGTGCCGACCCTGGGCACGGGGTTCCTCTCTGCGTACACCACCTTCTCGACGGTCATCATCGGGGTGATGCCGTCCTTCCCCGGGGGCGCGTTCGATGAGCTCACCGGGCTGACCTATCTCAGCCCTGGCACAGCTGAGATGGCAGCGTACTTGGTCATCTCAGTACTGGGGTGCACTGCTGCTGCGGCGGCCGGCATTGTCATGGGCCGGTCGATCCTCGGGGGTACCGCTGAATGAATATGCCACTGACATGGCCGATCATTCTCGGCATCGCGCTCGGCGGAGCCCTCGGCGCCGTCGTGCGCCTGCTACTGGACAGGTACCTGCCCTTCGGGATCCTGCTGGCCAACACGCTGGGCTGCGTGATCTTGGGCTTCCTGTTCGGCGAGATGTCCGCAGTGGACCCGCAGACCTACGAGCTGCTCGGCACAGGGGCCGTCTCCCCCGCGCTGCTCACGATACTGACGTTCGGCCTGGTCGGTGCGCTCAGCACTTTCGCCACGGTATCGCTGAACGCCGCCCAACTGTGGATGTCAGGCCGGCGGATCCACGCTGCGGGCCTCTGGGGCCTACACCTGGTCTGCGGTTTTCTCGCCGGTGCCGGGGGGTTCGCTCTTTCCGCCGCGTGGGGCGGGTAGCGCTCGCTGTGCGGCGGGCCACTGCGCTTCCCCGCGGGCAGTCCGCAGGGTGACCGATTCCGGGTCCATGGCCTATACTTGAGAGTCCGGATCATCATCCGGGGCGTGCAAGGACATTCCACCGGGAACACGCCAGTTCCGGCAGGTGGGGCTGATCTTGTGCGGAACTTTGATAACACCATACGGGGACGATCGGTTTCGACGATCTGAGTTGATCATGGGGAAGCGGGTCGAGGACGCAGAGTGACCTCGTTAAAACCCCTCTTGCAACCAAATAAGTGCCGAATCTAAGCGCACTGACTTCGCCCTCGCTGCCTGATAGCAGCGACGCGAGTCTGTCAGCCTGAGTACGCTATCGACTCAGTGTCTGGCATCAGCTAGATAGCCACTGGACAGCGAACTTGCCGTGGGAACGCTGCTCAACATTGACACGGATAGGCCCGGGCCAGCCACTTGTCTGCATGATGGCTGGGGCCGATGAAGACCCGCAGCAGACTGCACCCGGAGAAGCCCATGTGAATCCAGATCGGACGCGGGTTCGATTCCCGCCGTCTCCACCCTCGAAAGGGCCGCTGACCAGCAGTTTTTGTTGGTTGGCGGCCCTTTTCTCGTGGGCAGGTCCGGATGACGTGGGTAAGCCCATTCGCACTTGACCGGGGAGTGTCTGGCGAAAAAGGGGGCGCGGTGGATGAATTGCCGGCTCGCGAGCGTGCCAGAACACCAAGAAGCGTCATCAGCAGCAACCACACTCCAGGCTCAGGAGATCCGGAGCCCCGGCGCTCAAGATCCGCGGAGGTTGCGGTAGCGCATCGCGCGCTGTGCCTCGCGGGCGTCTTGCTTCTCCCGTAGCGCATGCCGCTTGTCGAACTCGCGCTTGCCCTTGGCGATGCCGATCTCGACTTTGGCCAGGCCGTCTTTGAAGTACAGCTGCAGAGGAACGACCGTGAGACCTGGATCTTCGATCTGGCGGGTGATTTTGATCAGCTCTTTGTGGTGCAGCAGCAACTTGCGCTTACGCCGTGCTGCATGGTTCGTCCAGGTGCCATTGAGGTATTCGGGGATATGGACCTGCTCCAGCCACAGCTCCCCGTCGTGTGAGAAGGCAGCGAACCCGTCGACGAGCGAGGCCTGACCTTCCCGCAGGGACTTCACCTCAGTGCCTGTCAGCACCAACCCCGCCTCGTAGCTGTCGAGGATCGAGAAATCGTGCCGCGCCCTCCGGTTGGTCGCGACGACGTGGTTATTCGGGTCTTTGGACTTCTTCGCGCCCTTGGACTTCGCCATCTCGGTACCTCCCTCGGCCGTGCGGATCTCTGTGCTCGGGCAGCGCTCGCCCCTGACGACGACGTTCCTGCGTCGGCACCGGGCTCGTCGTCACAGGTCGTCGCCAGCATGAATGCTCGACCCTCGATCATACACGCAGGTATCGGCGAACTGTGACCCAGGAGGCCGCG
>DXGD01000325.1 GCA_019114115.1 Candidatus Nesterenkonia stercoripullorum | reverse complement strand
GCTGGGGCACCGAATCTCAGGCCCGACGGCGCTTGAGGACTTCGTCGAGGTCGATGGCTGGCTTCGAGCGCCTGGAGCGGTCGGCCTCGAACGGCACCTCCGCTGGTGACGAGGGTGTACCCGCCGATGGGGATGCCGGATCGGCCGACTCCGCGCGTGAAGGGGTCGCCGCCGAAGGCGACGCTGGAGGGGCGGCCGGCTGCCGCAGCTTCACATCCGGTGATGCGCGCACGGGCTCCGTCTCGAGCGGCTCCGGGACCGTGCGGTCGGCTTTGCCCGCGGTGAGATAGCGCGGCTTGGGGACCTCACGGGGCTCCCATACGCCTCCTGTGGAGACGGAGCCGGGCGTGGCCACCTGGTAGCCGACCTCAGGCGCTGCAGTCTCTGGGAGGGTCTCACCCACACCCTCAGGGATGCCGTCGACGTCGACTGTCTGCAGAGATGCCGGGCCACCGGCGCCGCGCTCGTCTGCGGAGAGTGCGTTGAAGGGCTCAGCGTTGAAGGATCCGGCGTTCGAGGGCTCGGCGGCGGACGCGTCAGCCGTTGACTCCTCCAGCTGCGCGTCTGCGGCCACGGGCTGGCCAAGACGCCCCCGGCCTGCACTACTGCCCCGGGGCGCGCGGGCCGACGTCGCTGCGTCTGTTCCAGCGGAAGGGTCCTGCTGCGAGAGCGGGTTCATGGCCTCGGAGAAGGCCTGCTCGACCCGGGAACGACGACGCTGGCCGTGCCGCAGCACAGCCAGAACACGCAGGGCCACGATCGAGGCCGCAAGCAGCCCGAGGAACACCAGCGGCGCGACGAATGTCACAGCGCTGGTCAGCGGAGCAAGGATTCCGGTCACGATCGCCCCGAGCAGGGAGATCGCGCCCAGCAGTGCCAGGCCCAGGCGCCCCCAGTGGATTCTCAGCGATGGTCCGGACGTCCTGGCAACGGCCCCGGGAGGTGTGACTGTCATGATGGCCCTTCGTCGTGCACGGCGTCTCCGCCGTCTCTGACTCTCGCGATGGTCTGAAGCCGAGGAATGCCTCGGCATGTGCTGGGCGCGCAGGATCAGTGCCGCCAGGAAGAGCCCGGAAACGAGAGCGATGAGCGCTGAGGAGTGAATGGGCAAGCTGGGAATCACATTGATGATGGCGCTTCCAGCGCCATCACTGCCCAGCGTCACTGTGCTTCCACCTGCCTCCTCCACAGCGTCGGCGATCTCACACCGGGGGTTTCACTGATCTGTGCTCACAGGATAACTGATGCTCGTCCGTCATCGTGCCATCTGGCCCAGGACGCGCCGCATGTCGGGAAGTTCGTCCTGGGTGATCGCGAACGAACGGTGGTCCCGCCAGTCCCCTGCGATATGCAGATACTGCCGCCGGAGCCCCTCCTCACGCAAACCCAGCTTCCGCACGACGGCGAGACTTGCGTGATTCTCCGGGCGGATATTGATCTCGACCCGGTGCAGATCCCGGGCTCCCAGCAGATGCTCGACTGCCAGGGCGACAGCGCAGGTCATGATGCCCCGTCCGGCGTGGCCTTGATCGATCCAGTATCCCAGCGAAGCCGTGCGCGCTGATCCGTAGATGATCGGGCCGGCCGTCAGCTGCCCCACCATCCTGCTGGCCTCTGCGCCCTGAGCTTCTCCCGTCGCGCGATCGTCGTACCAGATCAGCCAGGGCAGATGCTCACCGCGGCGCGCGCTGCGGGTGAGCTGCCGGGTCATGGCACGGTAGCGGGCACCCGGGCTCGCCGACCGGTCGTCCCCGAGCGGAGACGTAGCATCCCACGGGGTCAGCCAATCCCGGTTCGCCGCCCTGAGAGCGATGTACCGGTGTTCATCGGCCAGGCGCAGCGGACGCAATGAGACCTGACCCGGCGGCCGTGCATTTGACGGCCCTGCACCCGGCAGGCCTGCACCCGGCGCACTATCCGGCGCGACCTCCGGCGCCGCCTCCCATATGAGCCACGGAATGAGTCTTTTCACTCCTCTACCGTAAGCCGCCGACACCACAGCGCTGCCCAGGCTCACTGCAGCGCCGCACGACCACTACGCACTGCCCGTGCCCCACCTCGACGCCCTTATGACAACTGGAGTGCAGGAAGGCAGAATGGGGAGGTGACTACTCAGCAGACACGTTCCCGCTTCGCCCCGTCCCGCATCGCCATCCTGGGAGGCGGCCCCGGCGGCTATGAGGCAGCCCTCGTCGCCGCCGACGCGGGCGCTCAGGTCACCGTCGTGGAGGAGAAGGGGATGGGCGGCTCCGCTGTGCTCACCGACGTCGTCCCCTCCAAGACGCTGATCGCCACCGCTGACGCGATGCGCCGGGTCAACGTTTCCCCGCAGTTCGGGGTGCGCTTCGGGGAGGGTCAGGACGGTGAGTCCGAGGCCGGTGCGTGGGCGGATTTCTCCACGATCAACCGCAGGCTGCTCAAACTGGCCAGCAATCAGTCACGGGATATCCACACCACCTTGGAGGCGATCGGCGTCAGGATCGTCTCCGGACGAGGACGCCTCAAGCCTCCTCACCATATCGAGGTCACCGCGGAGGGTGGCAGCACGGAGCT
>DXGD01000324.1 GCA_019114115.1 Candidatus Nesterenkonia stercoripullorum | reverse complement strand
CCGCTCGCGCACCGCCTGCGCCAGCTCCTGGTTCCAGGCCTCGCGATCGCCGCCGCGGCTCAGCGGCACCGCGAAAGTCGGCACTGCGGCCGCATTCGCCCGCTCCAGACCCCGGCATCCGGCAATGTCAGAGCCGACGGCGACCAGCTCGAACGGGAGCCGTTCGGCCGCTGCGGCGTCGAGCAGTGCCTGGAGATTCGTGCCTGAACCCGAAACGAGAACCACTATGCGCATGAAGTACAGCCTAGTACGGCGATAGGCTGGTGCATCATGAGCGTCACACCACCGCAGCGCCCTCCCCAGGAGCAGCAGAAGCCAACCCGCCGGCGCCGGGCCGCGGACCTGAAACCCGAGACGTTCGCCTTCTATGGCAGGTTCACCGGCTGGCTCATGCTGGCGCTGATCCTGAGCTACATCGGGTTGCAGCTTCCGCTGCCCTACCGGCTGCTCGCCGTCGTCGCAGGGCTTGCTGGGGTGGCGGGCGCGATCGTGCTGCTCGTGCAGAGCATCAGACGGAAGCTTCCGCTGCTGATGTATATCAGCGCCAGTGCTGTGCTGATCTGCTGCGGGATGTTCGCCCTCGTCGGGGGTGCTCAGACGATGTTCTGGCAGGCCACCTCCGAGTTCGACGAATGCAGGGAGCTCGCCCTGACCGACAGCTCGCTGAACCAGTGCTTCGTGGACTACGAGGACAATATGCTCACGTCTATCCCCGGCTTGCGCTGAGCCCTTCTGCACTAGCCCCTTCTGCACTGGCCCCTTCGGCGCTGCTGCCTTCGGCGCTGACCTTGCGGCGTCGTCCCCGCTGATGCGCCAGCGGGGCCAGCATATGCCCGACGACGGCGCCCAGCCCTACCCACACGGCCAGCATCCCCGCGCTGATGAGGGCGTTCGGGCCGATGTCGGATAGGCGACCGATGCCCAGCGAGATATGTGAGATCCAGAGCGGCCCGATCATGAGAAGCGCCGCGATCAGGCCTGTCAGAATGCCCATGAGGAGCGTAGAAAGAGCGAGCGAGGCGGGGCGGAAGCTGATCCGCAGGGCGAAGAAGTCGTCGAGGTGGTTCTCCCCTTCGCGCATGAGCCACCAGCCGGCGATGGCCCCGGCGAGCACGGGCACGGCGATGACGGCGAAGGTCATCGGATGGGTCTGGTCCGGAAGTCCAGCCAGCACCGGCACGGCAGGCATCGCCGCGACGTCGGCGGTACCCGGCGCCAGCACGGAACCCTCTCCCACGGAGAAGCCAGCGCCTGTGGCGTAGGCCAACATCCACAGGATCAGATTGGGCAGCAGCCCCAGATGCAGCAGCGTCAGCCCCACCACGCCCCAGAAGCCCGGATCCAGCTGCTGGTATGCATTGGCGACGTCCATCCAGCTCGCCGCGACGAACCCGGCGAAAAGGGCCGCTGCCAGCCCTACCGCCGCGATACTGGCCACGACTCCCGCGCGTGCCACGGCCCACAGGTAGTAACCGGCCCATTTCATGCGCTGCGAGAACCGTTCGACGGCGGACTCCAGGTCCACCCCGATCATCCGCGTGGCGCTGCGCGCCTCGGCATAGCACCCGGCCAGCGCGCCGATCATCATGACAGCGGCGGCACACAGGCCCGCCGTCAGCGGCGAGACGGTGATCACGCCCGCAGTGCCCAGGACGCCCATCCCGGCACCGGCCGCGCCGTAGAGCAGCACGAGGGGAAGCAGGCCTTGCCACAGTTGATTCGCATAGGAGCCGCGGGCCAGCCGCGCCCCCGCCCGCCACCCCAGGGCCAGCGGGATGAGCGTGAAGCCCAAGGGGACCAAGTGCATCCATCCGGTCTCCGGGAGGACCTCGGCTCCGATCGCGGCAGCTCCGGCAGTGAGGGCGAGCTCCACGGGCACCCCATGCACGATGAGCCAGATCTGCGCGGAGAAGTTCATGATGAACACCGGGTCGTCACCGCTGAATCCTCCGGCCAGCGTCATGGCGAGAACCGGCACCGCGACCAGCAGCGCCGTCGCCAGAACAGCCTGCACCGCCTCGACCACTCCCAGCAGCCACAGGGGCGGGACAGGGAGGCGGAAGGAGCGCTTAGGTGCAGTGGAGGAGGCCATCGCTTCTATGGTGCCAGCATCAGCCCCGCATTGCGCACTGCAACAGACCCTCATTCATGAAACTCCCAGGCACAGACGCTGCGATGGGACCTGCCTCACATCGTCGCCGGGCTCAGCCGAGCATCTCCCGCAAGCCTGTGGCCAGCGCCAGCAGGGCACCGAGGAAGGCCAGGACGACGACGAGGCGGCGAACCAGCTTCTCGTCGACACGGCGCTGCACCCACTCGCCCACGAAAATGCCCAGCACGATAGCCCCTGCCGAACCGACCCAGGCCCACCAGGGCAAACCGGGCAGCTGGCCGTCGTCGAAGGCCAGCTTGGAGCCGAAGGAAGCTGCCGACATCATGATCCACATGGGCTGCAAGGTCGCGATCATGGAGATCAGCGGCCAGCGCGAGAGCACTGCGTAGATCGTGACCGCTGGGCCTCCCACACCGCCGAGCACAGTGCCCGCACCGGACCCGATTCCCGTAATGACCTGCGCCGTTTTGCCATCGACGCGGCGATTGATCCGGCGCAGAATCAGCGAGCTGGAGAGCCCGAAGAGCACCAGCGCCGCGACCAGCATGTACAGGGGGCCGGCCGGGGAGTTCACCGAGAGCCATGCCGCAGCCGGCATGATGGCTATCGCCGGCACGCCGATCCACATCACCCGCCGCCATTCGATATCGGGCCATACCCGCGGTACGACAAGCACAGGAGCGATGATGCTGAGGAAGTTGACGAGCATAATGCCCTCGTGAGCTCCGAGCATCACCACGATGAAGGGCGCCAGGATCATGCCGAAGCCCATTCCGGCGATGCGTTGGATGATCGAGCTGAGGAGCACCAACCCCACTACCGTCAGCGCAACTGTGATCGACATCGACCTGAGCCCTCCCTCATCCCGTCTTCCCTCATATGTCCCGCGGAGTATGCCTCAGCGCGCCGTCGTCGCCGGTGAACGGCCGGCTGCGCTCCGCATTCGCACGTCCAGCCCTCCGGTGCCTCACGTTCCAGAGCCTAGCTTCCCCGAGCGTGGCATTCCCGGGCCTCGCTTACGCGGGCCTAGCTTTCCCGGGCCGGCCGTAAGAGGCCGTGCTGCTCCAGCTTCCAGACGAGGTCTTTCCCGTCCGGGCCGTAGATCCAGGGGATGCGCCGCTCGCCGACATTCTGGATCACGTCGCCGGTATCGGTCCATCCGGTGGCCTGCCCGCCAGCGTCCCGATTCGGGTGCTCAGCTCGGCCACCGGCCAGCATCGCTTCCGAGTAGGTCAGCTCGCGAATGATGACAGCTGCGACGGCGTCAGGGTAGCGGCGGGCGAATTCCGCGTAGATCGTGGGGTCGTGCTGGCCGTCGTCGCCGATCAGTATCCACCGCATCCGGGGGAACTCACCCGCGAGCCGTTCGAGCTGCTCGACCTTATGCGCTTTTCCGGAGCGGAACCACCGGTCCTCCGTCGGACCCCAGTCCGTGAGCAGGAGCGGGCCTTCGGGGTACAGGTTCCGGGTGAGGAAGCGGGTGAGCGTCTGAGCGACGTTCCAGGCCCCCGTGGAGATGTAGAGCACTGGGGAGCCTGCATAGGTCATCATCAGCCGCTCCATCATGACGGCCATCCCGGGAGTAGGGGTCCTGGCGTGCTCATCGAGGACGAAGGAGTTCCATGCGGCCAGCATCGGCCGGGGCAGCTTGGTCACCACGACCGTGTCATCGATATCGCAGACGACGCCGGTCGCCGTGCCATCGGCGATCACGAAGACTTCCGCGCTGGTGGGCTCCGATCCGGCGGTCTGCAGCGTGACCTGGTGCCAGCCGGGTTCCAGCGGGACCTCGATGACCGCATCGACGTTTCCTCCACGGTCAGCTGTCAGGGAGACGCTGCGTCCTCCCACTGTGACTGTCACGTCGGCGAAGGGAACCGGAGCGGAGATGAAGTTGCGCCATCCGCGTACGCCGTCGGCGATGACTTTCGCCACCCGGCGGCCGTTCTCGAACTGCGCGTCACGAGTCATCACCACGCGCGAGAACACGCGGACCCACTGCTGGGTCCCGTAGCCGGCGAAGGAGAGCACGGTGATGTCCAGCCCGCGGCGTCGTGCCAGGCCGAACCTGAACTGCTGCCAGCGGTCCTCCAGCCTCATCGCGCGGTTGCGCAGGGCCGATCGCTTATGCGCGGAGAGCGCCTCAAGATCCTGGACGTTCTCAGTGGGCTGGAACTTCGTCATCGCTCATCTAGTCTAATGCGCCTTACGGGATTGGGGGCATCGGGGGTTGTCAGTAGAGTTCACACTATGGATATTTCGCACGATCCGCCCCGGCGGCCGAAGAGTGGTCCAGAGAGTTCAGGCGGACTTCCGGCACCCTCCCAGCTGCACTCCTGGGCAATCGCCGCGGCGGAAAGCGTCGGCGCAGAGCTGAGCTCGGCGTTCCGGACGGGGGTCCGCGCGGAGACCAAGACCAGCTCCCACGATCTGGTCACCGCGTTCGACACCGCGACGGAGGCGGCGCTCGTCCATCGGCTGACTCAGGATGTGCCAGGCTCGAGGGTGCTCGGTGAGGAGAGCTCGCAGCCCGCAGACCGCGCCCAGGCGGCGCCCTCCGGCGTGCAGTGGATCGTCGATCCGATCGATGGGACCTCCAATTTCGCCCATGGCTTCGCACTGTTCAGCATATCGATCGCCGCAGCCATAGACGGCGAGGTCGTCGCCGGAGTAGTCCACGACCCGGTGAACCAGCAGACGTTCTCCGCCGACGACGACGGCGCCTACTTGAGCACGCCCGCCACCGATCACGCCAGGCTCCCGATCGTGGCCGCCCCGCGGAGGTCCGGGCCGGCGCTGAACCTGATCACCAGCTTCCCCGCGGCCGAGGTCCTCGCGTCACATCGTCAGGCGGCCCTGGACATCTACGCCGACCTCGTGCAGTCCCACTCGGCTGTGCGGCGCGTCATTTCAGGGGCCCTGGAGCTGTGCCACGCGGCAGCCGGGTGGGCCGACGTCGTGCTGGGGGTTGATACGAAGCCCTGGGACATCGCCGCCGCGATGCTCATCCTGCGGCGGGCCGGCGGCCGCTTCGACACTGTGGGCGGAGCGGACCAGCATGCTCGGCACTATCTCGGCCTCGCGCCGGGCATCTCGGCGTCGGCTGCAGCCGACGGACTGCGACGGATCGCCGCGCTGGGTTAGGGAGGAAAGCCTCCCCCGGGGCGGGGGCGGCTGGTGGCGGCCAGGCCGGGGATGGTGGTGAAGCTGGGGGCGGCGCTGAGGCAGGCGGTGGCGGCGATCGCCCAG
>DXGD01000323.1 GCA_019114115.1 Candidatus Nesterenkonia stercoripullorum | reverse complement strand
GGGGGTTGATACGAAACCCTGGGACATCGCTGCCGCGATGCTCATCCTGCGGCGGGCCGGCGGCCGCTTCGACACTGTGGGCGGAGCTGACCAGCATGCTCGGCACTACCTCGGCCTCGCGCCGGGCATCTCGGCGCCGGCTGCAGCCGATGGACTGCGACGGATCGCCGCGCTGGGATAGGGAGGAAAGCCCGGGGCGGTGGTGGCTGTGAAGCTGGGCCCGGAGTTGAGGCCGGCGGTGGCGGCGATCGCTCAGCCCAAATTTAGGGATCTCTGAAAATTGTCACGAACCCAGAATGCCCTCGACGGGATCACGCAACCGGCCAGAATAGACCTGTGACAACGCCCCCCAATCCACCCGGCGCTGCGCCGACGTCCCGGCAGGTCCGCCGCTGGCGGAAGTACCTGGCCGACGAACGCGCCGAGGCCCAGCTCTACGCCTCCCTGGCCGAACGCAAATCGGGCAGTGAACGACACATCCTGCGCGGGCTCGCCGAGGCCGAGCAACGTCATCAGCGCCACTGGGAGAATCTTCTCGGTCCTCGCGCGGAGAATCTTCCGCGACCGTCAGCGCACCGGGTCCTCCTCGGCTGGATGGCGAGGATTTTCGGGTCCGTCTTCATCCTGGCATTGGCACAGCGAGCCGAGTCCGGGTCACCCTATGCCGAGGACTCGGATGCGACGCCGGGGATGGCCGCCGATGAGGCCATTCATGAGGAAGTCGTGCGCGGTCTGGCCAAACGCAGCCGGGAGAAGCTCGCCGGCGGGTTCCGCGCCGCGGTCTTCGGCGCCAACGACGGGCTGGTGTCGAACCTCGCCCTGATCATAGGCATGGCAGGCACCGGCGTCGGCTCCTCCGTGGTGCTGGCCTCCGGCATCGCCGGGCTGCTCTCCGGGGCGCTGTCGATGGCCGCCGGCGAGTACGTGTCGGTGCGGAGCCAGCGGGAGCTCCTCGACGCCACCCAGCCGACACAGGCTACGCTGCGGGCAGCGCCGGATCTCGACGTCGACGAGAACGAGCTGGTGCTGGTCTACCTTGCCCGCGGGATGAGCCGGGAAGGGGCTGAACACCGCGCTAAAGAACGCCTCGGCGCGGTGACCTGCGACTGCGATCCCTCCCTCTCCGTTCAGGATGAGGTGGAGGATGCTGAGGAGCACGACGTCGTCGGTAACGCCTGGACGGCGGCGCTCTCCAGTTTCGCCTGCTTCGCCAGCGGGGCCCTCATCCCGATCCTGCCGTTCCTGTTCGGAATGACAGGGCTGGGGGCCGTGCTCCTCGCGCTGGCGCTGGTCGGCGTGGCGCTGATGTGCACCGGAGCGGTCGTCGGACTGCTCTCGGGCGCGAGCCCGTTGCTGCGCGGCCTGCGCCAGCTCGGCATCGGCATCGGTGCGGCTGCGATCACCTACGCCCTCGGGAACCTCTTCGGCGTGGTCATCGACTAGCCCACGTGGGGCCTGGCCCGGAGCCGCCCCGCCGCGGGGAGTCAGGGCACCCGGGCGACGAACCCGGCGCCGGCGCACCCTCCCCTATCCCGCATCCCCACAACGGAACCCTCCGTCATCGTGCCTCCCCACACGAAACCCTCCCTTGTTCGTCACGCCCTACACTAGGCGCGAGGGTAGAGCAAACACCGGAGGGTATACCGGCCCCACCCACGGACTCGAACAAGCACCGGAGGGTAATTCCACCAACCCGGAGAGGCTCGGAACGCTCGCGCGCCCACGGGCGGGCCCTCCCGGGCGCCCGGTCCGCTCGGAAGCCCGGTCCGGCTCGGAAGCCCGGTCCGCTCGAAACGCCCTGAACAGAAGAAAGCCCGCGGGCAGCTCCTCGGAAGGAGCGGGGCCCGCGGGCTTTCCGCGTGTGCTCGCAGCGCGCTCGGGTCAGCCGGTGAAGACCTCGCGCAGCAGGTCGGCGGTCTGCGACGGCGTCTTGCCGACTTTTACCCCGGCTGCTTCGAGAGCCTCCTTCTTGGCCTCTGCCGTGCCGGAGGAGCCGGAGACGATGGCGCCGGCGTGGCCCATCGTCTTGCCCTCGGGAGCGGTGAAGCCGGCGACGTAGCCCACCACGGGCTTGGTCACGTTCGCCTTGATGTACTCCGCGGCGCGCTCCTCGGCGTCGCCGCCGATCTCACCGATCATCACGATCGCCTTGGTTTCGGGGTCGTTCTCGAAAGCCTCGAGCGCATCGATGTGGGTGGTGCCGATCACCGGGTCACCACCGATGCCGATGGAGGTGGAGAACCCGATATCCCGCAGCTCGTACATCATCTGGTACGTCAGCGTGCCGGACTTCGAGACCAGGCCGATCGGACCGGAGGAGGTGATGTTCGCCGGGGTGATGCCCGCCAGCGCCTCGCCCGGGGTGATGACGCCGGGGCAGTTCGGGCCGATGATCCGCGTGACGGGCTTGCCGTCGCCGCCGACCTTGCTCAGCGAGAGGTTGTAGAACTCCGCGGAGTCCTGCACCGGGATGCCCTCGGTGATGACCACGAGCAGGCCGATGCCGGCCTCGATCGCCTCGACAGCTGCGTCTTTCGCGAACTTCGGCGGCACGAAGGCCACGGACACGTCCGCGCCGGTCTGCTCCATCGCCTCGGCGACGGACCCGAAGACGGGCAGCTCGATGTCGTTGCCCTCTTTGTCCTGGTGGGAGACAGTCGTGCCAGCCTTGCGCGCGTTGACGCCACCGACGATGTTCGTCCCGGCCTTGAGCATCAGGCGGGTGTGCTTCGTACCCTCACCGCCGGTGATGCCCTGGACGATGACCTTGGAGTCCTTGTTCAGGTAGATAGACATGGTGTGTTCGAGGTCCTTACTTGTCAGCCGAAGCGGCGGCGTCGGCGAGCTCGGCGGCCTTGTCGGCGCCTTCGTCCATAGTGGTGGCGGTGGTGACCAGGGGGTGCGCAGCCTCGGCGAGGATGCGGCGTCCCTCTTCCACGTTGTTGCCGTCCAACCGCACCACGAGCGGCTTCGTGGCGGAATCGCCCAAGATCTTCAGGGCGTTGACGATGCCGTTGGCTACAGCGTCACAGGAGGTGATGCCTCCGAAGACGTTCACGAACACGGACTTCACCTGGTCATCGCCCAGAATGACGTCCAGGCCGTTGGCCATGACCTCAGCCGATGCACCACCGCCGATGTCGAGGAAGTTGGCCGGCTTCACGCCGTGATGCGCCTCGCCTGCGTAGGCGACGACGTCGAGCGTGGACATGACGAGGCCGGCGCCGTTGCCGATGATGCCGACTTCGCCGTCGAGCTTCACGTAGTTGAGGTCATTGGCCTTGGCCTTGGCCTCCAGCGGGTCTTCGGCCTGCTCGTCGACCAGGTCGGCGTGGCCGGGCTGACGGAAGTCGGCGTTCTCGTCGATGGTGACTTTGCCGTCGAGCGCGATGACCACGCCCTCACCGGTGCGGACCAGCGGGTTGACCTCCACCAGGGTGGCGTCTTCCTTGCTGAACGCGCCCCACAGCTTCTCGAACACGTTCGCGAGCTGCTCGTGCTGGTCAGCCGGGAAACCGGCTGCTTCGGCGATCTCCCGCGCCTTTGCGGTGTCGATGCCGGTGTTGGGGTCGAAGTTCACGCGTGCCAGCGCCTCGGGCCGCTCTTCGGCGAGCTGCTCGATCTCCACGCCGCCCTCTTTGGAGCACATGGCCAGGTAGTTGCGCTCAGCCCGGTCCAGCAGGATCGAGAAGTAGTACTCCTCGGCGATGTCTGCGCCCTGGGCGATCATCACGCGGTGCACAGTGTGCCCCTTGATGTCCATGCCGAGGATGGCCTGAGCGTGCTCGTAGGCCTCGTCTGCGGTCTTCGCCAGCTTCACGCCGCCGGCCTTGCCGCGGCCGCCGACCTTCACCTGTGCTTTGACGACGACGACGCCGCCGATCTTCTCGGCTGCTGCCTTCGCCTCTTCCGGGGTATGCGCCACGATCCCGGCAAGCACGGGAACTCCGTGTGCCTCGAAAAGATCGCGCGCCTGGTACTCATACAGGTCCACGGGTGGTGTCCTTCTGCGTCGAAGTCATTGGTACTGATCAAAAGTAGACCGGCACGCGCACGCGTCAGTCAACCTTCTCAAGGGGAGCATATCGCAGGAGCAGCCTCTTCTCCGCTCCCGCGAAACTCACAGTCGCCACGGTCTTGGCTCCGGACCCTTCGACGGCGAGGACCTCACCCACGCCGAAGCTCTTGTGCGAGACCTTGTCACCAGGGCTCAGAGCCGGCATCTCCCGGTTCGGATCGACCTGCGTCGGAGCAGCTCCTCGCCTCGCTCCAGGCAGGCTCGCCGAGGTCTTCTGACTGTTGCCGGCCCCGTAGACCTGCCCGCCCTCTGATCCTGCCCCAGCTGATCCGGCACGACTGCCCTGCATGCCGCCCAGCGCCCCGAAGCCCGGCGCGGCGTAGAGCGATCCGCGCGAAGCCCGTGACGACGACGCGGCATCGACCTCGATGAGATCTTCGGGGATCTCCCCGAGGAACTGGCTGGGCGGGTTGAACTGGTGCTGGCCCCAGAGATGACGGGATTCCGCCCTGCTCAGGAAGAGCCGCTGACGCGCCCGGGTCAGACCGACATAGGCGAGCCGGCGCTCTTCGGCGAGCTGCTCGGCGTCGCCCATGGACCGTGAATGCGGGAAGATCCCGTGCTCCATGCCTGTGAGGAACACCACGGGAAATTCCAGGCCCTTGGCAGTGTGCAACGTCATCAGGGTGACTTGTCCTTGCTCCTGGGCGAGCCGTTCTGACTCGGAGTCGCCGGCTGAGGGGATCGCGTCAGCGTCGGCGACCAGTGAGACCTGCTCCAAGAAGTCCGCGAGCCGTGCGGACTCCGCGGAGCCCTCGTACTCCTTCATGACGGCGACGAGCTCGCCGAGGTTGTCGGCGCGGGATTCGTCCTGCAGATCCTTCGACTCCCGCAGGGCCTCGAGCATCCCGGACTGCTCCAGGGCCGACTCCAGCACCACAGACGGCGTGGCGTCCTCGGCCGTCTGGATCAGGTCATCCATCATCCGGACGAACGAATTCACCGCCTTCACCGAGCGGACGGCCATCCCGGGTGCCTCATCAGCGCGGCGCAGGGCCTCGAAGAAGGTGGACCGATCCCGTGTGGCCAGTGCGGCGACAGCCCCCTCAGCGCGTTCACCGATCCCGCGCTTGGGCTCGTTGAGGATGCGCCGGAGGTTGACGTCGTCGTCCGGGTTGTTGATGACGTGCAGGTACGCGAGCGCGTCCTTGATCTCCTTCCGATCGTAGAAGCGCGTCCCGCCGATCACCCGGTACGGGATTCCCCGGTTGATCAGCCGCTCCTCAAGCGCACGCGACTGCGCGTTGGTCCGGTAGAAGACGGCGACGTCGGAGGGCCTGATGCCATGGTGGTCCCCGAGATCGTCGATAGTGCGCGCGATCCACTCGGCCTCGTCGTTCTCCGAGGGCGCGACATGGACGGTGACCGGCTCGCCAGAGCCCATGTCAGTCCACAGCAGCTTCTCCGTGCGTCCCGCGTTCTGCGAGATGACGCCGTTGGCCGCATCGAGAATCGTCTGGGTCGACCGGTAGTTCTGTTCGAGCTTGATCGTGCGCGCTTCGGGGTAGTCCCGCTCGAACTCGACGATATTGCGGATATCTGCACCCCGGAAGGCGTAGATGGACTGGTCCGAATCACCGACGACTGTCAGCTCGGCCGGAGGGGCCTGCACTTCAGCTCTCGGCGTCGTGAGCTGGCTGATCAGCCGGTACTGAGCGTGGTTGGTGTCCTGGTACTCATCGACCAGGACATGGCGGAACCGACGGCGATAGCTGTCCAGGATCGCTGGGAACGCATCGAACATGTAGACGGTCTCGGCGAGCAGGTCGTCGAAGTCATAGGCGCTGGCCTGCCGCAGTCGCTGCGAGTACTCACGGAACACTGTCGCGACGGCCTCAGAGAACGGCTCATTGGGGGCCTGAGCCTGAAACTCCTCGGCGTCGATGAGCTCGTTCTTGCAGGCTGAGATCTTGTTCTTGATAGCCCGCGGATTGAACCGCTTCGGGTCCAGATCGTGCTGCTTGGCGATCGACGTGATCAGGCGCAGCGAGTCGGCGGCATCGTAGATCGTGAAGGTGCTGCGCCGACCGAGCTGGGCCGCTTCGGCACGCAGAATACGCACGCAGGAGGAGTGGAACGTGGAGATCCACATCCGCTGCGCCGCAGGGCCGACGAGAGCTTCCACACGATCTTTCATCTCCCGTGCGGCCTTGTTCGTGAAGGTGATCGCCAAGATCTCCGCCGGGCGTGCGGCACCTGAGTTCAGCAGGTGCGCGATCCGGCGCGTCAGCACGCTCGTCTTCCCCGAGCCCGCACCCGCGACGATCAGCAGCGGCGAACCTGAATGCTCCACAGCCGCGGCCTGCTCCGGGTTCAAGCCCTCCACGATCCCTCCCGCTCTGGCGGGCGGGCTCTCGACGTGGTGCTGGGCGTTCTGGGCATCAGCAGAGCGGGCGCCAGCGGCACTGGCGGGCGCAGAGGATCCGGGCGACTCAGTGGGCGGGGTAAACACGAATTCCATGATCTTTCCAGTCTACGGGCGAGCGGGGACATCCTCGCAGAACCTCACCTCGCCAACCTCCGCCGCGACGTCTCAGCGCTCAGCCTCGCTGGGCGGTCTGCGGCGCGACATCCCTGGCGCGAAGTCCAGGGCCCATATCTGCCATGATGG
>DXGD01000322.1 GCA_019114115.1 Candidatus Nesterenkonia stercoripullorum | reverse complement strand
CCGGCAGCGAGCTGATGGACGTCGATTCGCCCTCGTAGCGGGTCTCGAAGTACGCCTCGTCGGAGAGGACCCAGAGGTCGTTCTCGATGGCCAGCTGCGCGATCGCCTCCCGCTCAGCATCAGTCGATTCGGCGGAGATGGGGTTCTGCAGGTCGTTGTAGATGATCGCCACGGTGTTCGGGGTGATCGAGGCGCGGATCTGATCGATATCGATCGCGAATCCGCCCTCAGTCGGGACGTACTGATAGGGGACGGCACTGCCGCCGAGGTAGTCGATCTGCGATTCGTAGATCGGGAAGCCGGGGTTCGGGTAGAGCACCTCCTGGCCCGGGTTCATGACCACCTGCAGGAATTTCGTGATCACGGGCTTGCCACCGGTCATCACGACAACGTTGCCGGGGTCCACGGAGGTGCCCCGACGTGAGCCGATGTCCTCGGCCAGCGCCTCGCGCAGCTGCGGGATCCCGGGCCCGGGGCAGTATCCGGTGCGCCCGTCGCCGATGGCCTTGTTCATCGCCTCGATGATGTGGGGCGCTGTCGGAATATTGATATCGCCCAGATGGAACGGGTAGACCCGGTTCCCCTCGGCGGTCCATGCGGCGGCAGCCTGGGCGACCGCGAACGCGGTCTCGGTGCCAAGCCTCTCGATCCTGTGTGCAATCTTCATAGTGCACATCTCCTTCGATGCAGGGGACTGGTGAAGTGCCCTCGGGCAGAGCCCGCTACTGCCATAGCCTACCTGATTTTTCACGATTGATATATCAATCGGATATTTCTGTCGTCATGTCCGGGACCTACGTGCTGGCGCACCGTACGTCCTTCTCCGCACGGGGAGACTCTCACATGGCCTGTGGCTCTGGACCAGCTGGGCTGGAGCTGCTGTCCTTGTTGTGTGGGGTGGTGCCGGGACCGTCGCAGGGAACCTGGTGCTGGCCGGGGTCATGCCGCATCGGCGTCTGCGGTGATGCGTTCCGCCTCCGTGTGCAACTTGTACAAGTAGTACAATGGTTGTCATGACCTCCGTGACGCTATCCCAGTTTCGTAGCAAGCAGAGCGACTACATCGCCGCTGCGCAGCGCGAGCCCGTCGAGATCACCTCCCGTGGGGCTGGTCGACGTGCTGTGGTGGTCTCACCGGACTTCTTTGATCGGGCGATGGAGGCTCTCGAGGATCAGGCCGACCTTCGCGCTGCGTCTGAGGCGCGACGTGAAGGCGGCCCCTACACGTCGTTCGATGAGCTGATGAAAGAACTGGGTCTCTAGGGCGTCCCGTACACGTCTCAGATGAAGTACCGGGTTTCCGTCGCACGAGAGGTGGCGAAGACGTTCCGCCGCATTCACCCTCAGGATGCCAAGCGGCTCAAGGTCGCGATCAGTGCACTAGCTGAGGATCCGAGGCCGCCTGGAAGCATCCAACTCGCCGGTGGTGATGGCGAGTTGCGCATCCGTGTCGGCGACTACCGGGTGATCTATGAGATCCACGAGCAAGAAGTGATCGTCCTTGTGCTTCGTGTCGGACATCGTCGTCAGGTGTATCGCTGACATCGTCCGTGAGACTAGCCGTAGGGAGGGACACATTGACCCTGTCAGCAGAGGAGTTCGCGGCGGCACCAGTTGTGGCCACCTGTGTGGAGGGCGCGATGGCGTATTGCTCGCGGTAGGGCCCTTCGCTCAGGCCTCAGGAATGTCCCGCCAATAGGCCTCCACGGTGACTGCCGCGGGGCCTGGGCCGCTGCGCACTCGGGTGTCCAGCGCATCGATCCGGGCGAGCTCTTCTGGGGAGAGGTCGACGTCGAACACGTCGAAGTTCGCGGCGATCCGCTCCGCGTTGACGGACTTCGGGATCGCGGAGCGGCCCTGCTGCAAATGCCAGCGCAGCATCACCTGGGCCGGCGTCTTGCCATGAGCAGCGGCGATTTCACGGATGACCGGATCCTCGAACGTCGAGGTGCTGTGATCGCCGCGGTAACTGGTGATCCCACCCATCGGCGACCAGGCCTGGGTCAGGATCCCGTGCTCAGCGTTGGCCCGCAGGACCTCGGGCTGGATGAAATACGGGTGCATCTCCACCTGATTGACCGCAGGTACGACGTCGGTCTTCTCCAGCAGATCCTGCAAGACCTCCGGCATGACATTGGAGACGCCGATGGCGCGGACCTTGCCCTCCGAGAGGAGCGTCTCCAGGGCCTTGTAGGCTCCGATGGTCTTGTCGAAATCGGTGGGCAGCGGCTGGTGCAGCAGGAGCAGGTCGATCTGGTCGACCCCCAGCTTTCCCGCTGACTTGCCGAAGGCGTGCAGCGCCTGGTCATAGCCGTAGTCGCTGATCCACAGCTTCGTCTCGATGAACACGTCCGAGCGGTCGACGCCGGAGGTGCGGATGCCCTCGCCCACCTCACGCTCATTGCCGTATGACGCGGCCGTGTCGATCAGCCGGTACCCCACGTCGAGCGCTTCGACGACCGTGCGACTGGTCTGCTCGGGCGGAATCTGGAAGACGCCGAATCCTAGGGCGGGCATCTCGACGCTGTTGTTCAGGGTGATGTTCATGTTTCCTCCTGAGGCTGATCTGTGGTCTGAGTCTGTGCGAGGGTCTGGGCTGATCAGTGGTCTTGCTGCTGTGCAGTGGTCTGGGTGTCATGAGTGGTCTGGGTGTGATGAGTGGACGTGGTGGCGGCGAGACTGCCCAGCAGCGTCAGCCGCTCCTCGCTGGGGGTCCCTGGTTCCGCGGTGTAGCCGAACATGAACCACTCGGGGTTGGCGGGGAAGTCCATCGCCTCGTAGTTCAGCTCCAGGTCGCCGACG
>DXGD01000321.1 GCA_019114115.1 Candidatus Nesterenkonia stercoripullorum | reverse complement strand
GGTTCGTAGTGATACCCGGTGACATCCTCTGCGCCGTCCGGATACCGGATGATGAAGCCGAATCGGTGAGCGTTCTGAGCCACCCACTCGCCTTCGGGCGTATCGGCGAAGCAGTCGCCCTCGATGCAGTCCGGATTGTCGATGGAGATCACGTCGACGGCCAGCCCCGTCTGGTGCTCTGAGTAGCCCGGCCGTGCCGTCGTCTCATCGGTGGACTCGACGCCGTCTTCGGCGTAGTTCTCGGCATAGACGGCCTGCTGGGACTCATACGAGCGGTATCCGCTGGTGGCTGCCAACTCCATATCCTCAGATTGGATGGCGGCCATCATCTCCTCTAACGCGGCGCTGGGCTCGGCGCGCAGGCGAAGTTCGGCCTCCTCCGATGTGCGCACATCTGGTTCCACGAGGTCCGCGGGTGCGTAATCACGCGGTTCAAGCGGATTCTGCGCATTGACCAGCACGTGGGTCGATTCGGGATCCCAGGACGGTCCCGCTGGCTCCTCAGCTGACCCGTCAGTGCCTCCTTCAGAGGTGCTTCCCTCAGCAGTGCGGGCCTCCCCCTGGGAAGGCTCAGATTCATTCGTCTCATCGGACGTGTCTGCTCCGCACGAGCCCACTAGCAGGGCCGTGCTCATCAGGAGGGCGCCGAAGATCGTGGCGCGGGGTCGGGACTGCATAGTTCCCGCACCTTACTAGCCATTCTCGTGCTGAGCGACCCCTTCCCGCCTGTGCACATTCCACCCCGTGCGTGACGGGCGGTGCTTGACCAGTGAATACCCCAGCAGGGTCAGACCGATAAGACCCGATGCGATCAAGGTGACGCCGGTTCCCCAGCCGCCGAAGAGCCACCATTGAGCATCCAGCGGCCACCATCCGGGGGCCTCCGGTCTGATCACCCACACCATGCCCAAGGCGATGAGCGTCAGGGCTCCCAGGCTGCTGACCCCGATGCTCGCCCACGTGCTCACGCTCAGCGCCGCGAAGTGCCGCGCCTGACGCCTGACCGGCGCAAGCCGCCTCTTGGCCCACGTATACCGGGTGGAGAGGACGGCGAGCCCTCCGGCCAGGAGCAGCAGCCCCGGTCCAGGCAGAACCAACGCAGCCACACCGAGCACCACCAACGTCCACCCGGCCACTTCGAGTCCCCGACGGTGCAGCCACAGCAGCACGGGGTTCACAGCTGGTTCCGTCTGGGCCATGTCGCCTCCTCCCGCCGGCAATGATCCTCTGCGTGGGCCGCACGGTGACTGGCTCCGGTGCCACCGACGACGCAGAACACCCGCTCTGTGCCCTGAGTATGCGCCTGCCACCTGGATCGTGGCTGAGGGTCGCCTACGCAGCAGCTGTACCCCGACGCCGGGCTCAGGCAGTATTGAGGTATGACTCTCAGAGCCGTGGCGCCGTACCTGACACTCCTGCTCGCCTGCGCTCTGGCCGTCAGCGCCGTGGGCGACGTCGTGAATGGGCCACGCTGGGGGTGGGTTGCGCTGAACTCTCTCGGCGCAGTCTGCGGGTTCCTGGGGTTCGGGCTCCAGATCCGGCACAAGCGCAGGATCGCTCGCGAAACCTGACGAGAAGGAATCACGAACTATGACGACGAGGATCATCAACGCAGCCCTGCCGAGCGCGGACGCCGCCGGCACGATCCTCATCGAGGACGGCAGAATCACTGCGGTCGAAACAGACCCGGCCACCGGTCACCACCGCTCCCCACGAACGCTCCCTTCAGGGACTGGCGTGTCAGAGAGCGCCGCGTCAGAGATAGGCGCGCCAGAGACCATCGACGCGGGCGGCCGGCTGGTACTGCCCGGCCTGATCAACGCCCACGCGCATATCGACAAGACGCTGTACGGCGGGCCCTGGGTATCGGCGGTACAGGCGGAGTCCGTTGCGGAGCGCATCGCTCACGAGCGCCGGGAGCGCGACGCGCTCGGCCTGCCCTCACCCCAGTACATCTCCGCCCTGATCGAGACCATGGTCGCAGCGGGCACCGCGCACATCCGCACCCATACCGATGTGGATCCGGGGGTGGGCCTGCTCGGCATCACCACGGTCGCTGAGGTCGCGCAGCGGTATGCGCACGCCGTCGACGTCGAGCAGGTGGCCTTCCCCCAGGGAGGGCTCATCACGAACCCGGGCACGCTCGACCTGCTGCGCGACGCCGTCGACGCCGGTGCGACAGCAATAGGCGGGCTGGACCCGGCTGGTTTCGACAATGCGCCCAACGCCCACCTCGAAGCGATCTTCACCCTTGCCGCCTCGACCGGGACCAGGCTCGACATCCACCTCCACGACGGCGGCACACTGGGCGCCTGGGAGATGAGCCTGATCGCGGATATGACCGAGGACTTCGACCTCGCCGGTCGCGTCGCGATCTCCCACGCATTCGGCATAGATCACGCTCCCACGCAGCTCCGGCTGCTGGAAAGGTTCGCCGAGGCCGGCATCGCGCTGGTCAACGCGGCCGTCTACGACTCCCCCGTCCCGCCGCTGCGCGCCTGTGCCGAGGCCGGCGTGACGGTGGCAGGAGGCACTGATGGGATCAATGACCTCTGGGGGCCATTCGGCGACGGCGACATGCTGCGCCGGGCCATGCTTCTTGCTTACCGCAACGAGGCCCGTGCGGACCGTGAACTCGAGCTCGCCCTGGACACCGTGACGACGAATGCGGCCCGCGTGCTCGGCATCGACGACTACGGCCTGGAACCCGGCCGGCCGGCAGACCTCACGATCGTCGAAGCCCGGTCAGCGGCCGAAGCCGTGGCAACAGTCCCGAAGCGCCGGATCGTGCTGAAGTCCGGCAGGCCCGTCGCCCGCGACGGTGCGTTCACCGGCGCTACCGCAGAGGGCCAGGCACACATAGGGTCAAGCGCATAGGATCAGACCGCGAACAGGATGACGGCTGGCTGATCAGGCATACTCTTTCGCCCTCGCCTCGGACTGCGCCACCGGGGCGTCGTCGCTTCGGTTCTCCTCACCGGGCTCGATCTGCGGCTGAGCCACCCCCGGAGTTCGCATCTTCTCGCGGAGTCGCAGCGCTGGTGCCAGCAGCATCTGAGTAAGGCCCTCGCCGTAGGCGCGGATCGCCGCGTTGAACGGCGTCAGTGTGAACAACCACGTCGTCACCGCCGAGAGGGCGAGGCAGAGCACCGCGATGATAGGTGCCGGCGTCTGGTCCAGATATTCGCCCATGGGGAGTTCGAGCAGCCGCACCACGAAACCGTGAAGCAGGTACACAGCCAGTGAGTGACGTCCCACTGTGGCAAGGTAGCCCTTCTTCTGAGATGTCGCCGCCAGCAGGGCCACTGTGCTCAGCCCGGCACCGA
>DXGD01000320.1 GCA_019114115.1 Candidatus Nesterenkonia stercoripullorum | reverse complement strand
CGCGCGTGGCCATCATCCACACGACGACGATCGGCCTCGCGATCAGTGCGCTCTGGGAGATGGTCGAGTGGATCGGGTTCGAGCTGTTCACCGAGGACATCTACACCACCTATGACGACACGATCGGCGATATGGCTGCCGGCGGGCTCGGCGCGCTGGTGGCGGGCATCCTGCTGGCCGTGGCGCCATCGTTCTTCGACAGGCCTGCTCGGGGACCTGCCGAGGCCTGAGCGACGCCGCTCACGCAGACTCGACGCTGGGGGCCGGGCACACGTGCGGACGCGCAGAGGAGCGTGCGCGGCTCAGATCTCCCGCTCGGGGTGAGGACCGAATGCGAAGTGGCGGCCGCTGATCTCGTTCGGGACGATGCGCACAAAGGTGTCCTTGAGCGTGGGGACCCAGGGGCGCAGGTCGAGTTCGTCTGCTTTGGCCACGTCAGTCGAGGTCTCCAGGCGTTCTGCGGTCCCGCGCACGACTACCGACCATGCTTCATCGGAGAGGATGCCGTCCGTTTCGAAGACCACGCTCTCATTGACCGCGACCTGCGCCAGCTTGGACCCCGGAGCCGTGCGGAAGACGAGCGTGCCCTCCTGCGTCGCATAGTTCACCGGGAAGATATCGGCCGCGCCGTTCACCACGACGACGAGGCGTCCATGCTGGGTATTCTCCAGCAACTGCCAGCTCTGCTCGTCGGTGAGGCTGAGGATGGGCTCATTCGCAGCGTGCGGGAACATCATGGCACTGCACCTTCTCTCCTGTGGCTCGGATCACTACACGCAACTATTCTACACTGTGTAGAAAACGCCAAGCCAGGAGCTTAGCCGTGATCGTCGAAGAGCCGGATCGCGGACGTATCGGTGGTGACGTCGGCCTGCGGGAGGAGGCGGCCCCGGAAGAAGTCCTTCGACCGCGTGGACTGGACGAGCATCAGCACCACCCCCAGCAGAAGCACGACGACGCCGATGATCCCCACAAGCCCCACTCCCAGGATGTTGCTTCCTGAGCCGGCTGCCGGATCCATCGAATCGATCGTGGTGGTCACGAAGACGATCAGCAGCAGGACCCCGCCGATGCCCGGCAGGACGATCTGCGACATGACCGCCCCAATGCCCTCACGCGGAGCCGATTTCCGGAAGTACCACGGACTCGCCAGCGCAGTCAGCCCATAGTAGAAGCACACCATCATCCCTAGCGCCGTAATGGTGTCCCACAGGACGTCTTCGCTCAGGAAGCGCATCACCGCGTAGAAGACCGACGCGACGATCGCCGAGATCAGCAGCGCCACATGCGGCGACTTGTACTTCGGGTGCACCTTCTTGATGGCCGGCGGAAGCGCACCGTAATGTGACATGGCCAGCAGCGTGCGTGCCGGAGAGATCGCTGTGGAATTGATGGAAGCCATAGCGCTGACCAGGATCGCCAGCGAGAGCATGATGGCGGCCGAACCCATCACCGGGTGCGCCAGAGCGGCGAACACGTTCTCGATGATCGCGGGATTGCCCAGACCGCTGGGTCCATCGCCCAGTCCTGCATAGGCCACAGTGGCTGTCGCCGTGCCCACGTACAGCACGACCAGTATCACCACGAGAATCATCGCCGCCTTGCTCTCGGTCGGGAGACGCCCGCGTGCCGGCTTCGTCTCCTCCCCCATTGTCAGAATGGTGTCCCAGCCCCAATACACGAAGATGGAGACGGCGATGCCCGAGGCGAAGACGCCGAAGCTCGTGACCTCGAAGGGGTTGAACCAGGACAGCGCCGGAGTAGCACCTTCGGCGTTCGCAGGATCCGCGGAGCCCACGAACATGGCCACGATGAACCACACCATGATGGCCATCTGGAAGATCACGGTGATGTATTGGTAGATCTTGGTGGAGGTCATACCGCGGTAGGAGATCACCGTCGCCATCGCCATGAAGCCCAGGCATACGAAGATGTTGATGAACCGGTTCCCGGCAAGGTCAGCGATCCCCGGCGCGTTGGCGAGTATCGCGATGGACTGGAAGAGGAACTCCACTGCGATGCCCGCCAAATTGGACAGCACCAGCACTGTGGCGGCGATCAGCCCCCAGCCTGCCATCCAGCCGACCCACGGCCCGAACGCACGCGTCACCCACGTGAAGGATGTCCCGGAATCGGGCATCGCGGTGTTGAGCGCCCGGTACCCCAGTGCGACCAGCAGCATCGGGATGAATCCCATCAGGAAGATGGCTGGGGTCTGATACCCGACTTCACTGGCCGCAGGACCGACGGCTGCAGTCAGCGTATATGCCGGCGCACAGACGGAGAGCCCGATGACCAGGGCTCCTAGGACGCCGACAGTGCCAGAGGGCAGGCCCTTGCGGCTGATTCCGCTGACCGTGCCGATCGTGCGCGTCCCAGGAGCGGAATCGTTCAGGTCATAACGCGCCATGGGGAATCCCCACCTTTCAGAGCAGCCCAGCATGCTGAGGCCGGGCCAGGGATGCTAAAGACTTGGGGTGCTGCCGACGGTAGATACTGAGGACAAGAGATGCTGAGGACAAGAGATGCTGAGGACAAGAGATGCTGCGGTGCTTGGGGCTTGCGGACTATGGCATATCGACGTCGCCCAGCGCAGGCGGGCCGGTGTGCCTCGTCACACGTCCACTCACGTATAGCATGCACCTTGCTTTAGGTGGCTGTCAAGGTACGATTCAACGCTTTCAGTAGTCTTTCAAGAGTTTTTCCTCATTTTCCGTTGCCTTCCCAGATTTCTGTGCTGAATAGCGCATCACATGTGGAAGTTCGGGGCATGCCACGATGACAGCGACTCCGCGAGTGGACCACTCCCGCCAGAGGATCACCGGCGCTGCATGAGGGTGTATCCGTAATCATGGGTCTGCACCAGTACGAAATCGTCACCGACCTCTGCGAACTCCGTAACACGCGCCTTCTCCATGACGTCCGCGCCTTCTCCTACTGGCTCCCCGGTCTGGGCGTCGACGAGATACTCTCTGCCGTGCCCAGGCAGGTGGACGGCGTCCTCCACCTGGAACGCCTGATGCAGCCAGAGCGGCTGAGTCTCTTCATCGGTCTCGTCGATGCTCCACAGCACCTCACCCGTGGCGACGTCGAGCGCGCTGACTTCGTGCGGGCCTGTGTGGACAACGATGATATCGCCGAGCACGCCCAGATAGCGCTCCCCGTCGACAGCTGGAAAATCGGTGAGGCCGATCGCGGCAGTCTCCGCTTCCCAGAGTTCCTCTCCCTGGTCATCGAGCATGCGCAGCGTCATCGTCACGGAGCCGCGGTCCGGTATATCGGCAGATGGTGTATATTCGCCCGTCTCCGCCATCAGCACCCCGGTCCCGTCTTCGACCGCTTCAGGCACCTCTGAGACGAATGCGAGGGGATCACCTGGCTCCCCGAAGTCCCACAGAGCCTCGCCGGTCTCCGCGTCATGCGCCTGAAGAGGGACGAGATCAGCTTCGATATCTTCATCCTCCGCAGTGGCCGTGAACCACAGATCACCGCTCCCCACGGTTCCGACATCATAGGTGTGTGTCAGGTACAGCCCGTTGGAGAGCACG
>DXGD01000319.1 GCA_019114115.1 Candidatus Nesterenkonia stercoripullorum | reverse complement strand
CGCTTCGTCGGTGGGCTCAGCCTCGGCGTCCTTCTGCTGAGCAGGGCGCTCCGGGGCGGCGGATTTCTTCTGCCCGGACTTCTCCCCGGAGTTCTCCCCAGATTTCTGCGGAGGCTTCTGCTTGGCTGGCTTCTCGGCTGGCTTCTCGGTGCTCTGGTCGGCACCTTCCCGGCTGGCCTCTTCAAGGTCAGAGAGATCCATCTCCTCTGGGTCGAAGACCTGACCACCCGAGGAGAAGTTCAGGTAGGCGCCGTACATCCACCCCGTCCTGCCATCCAGGCGCACCTGGTACCAGCCGTTCTTCGGGCCCGAAATGATCTGGACCGCGCGCTGCGGGGCGACGCCGCGAACCACCGAGGCGCTGAGCGAGGGTCCGCTGCGGAAGTTCTGCCACACTGTCGTCGTGGCGGTGCGAGTAGCGTTGGACGAGCTTCCGCTGCTCGAGGGAGCATTGGCCGTCTTGCGCAGGTAGTCACCGTGAACCCACACAGTGCGGTTATTGTGCCGGAAGCTGATCCATGATCCACTCTTGCCCGTTGCCGTGATCTGGGCGTTGGGACTGAGAGTGCCGAGCATGGAGTAGTTCGTACCCGGCCCGGTGCGAATACGCAGCCACACGTTGCTCACACGGTACTTCGCGCCGTTCACCCCGGCGTTCACCTGTCCGCTACTCGAGGACGAGGATCCTGACGAGGAAGAACCTGAGTTCACTTTGCGCATGTAATCACCGTGGGACCAGACTTTCTGACCGTTTCGGGTGAACTGGAGCCATTTGCCTTGTGTAGCGGTCACTGTCACGACCTCGCCGGTTTGCATGCCCTGCACCACGCGATAGTTCGTGCCAGGTCCACTGCGCACATTCAGTGGTGCAGTGACCCGGTACGACGTCGGCGTGATCTTCTTGGCTGAGGAGCCGGAACTGCTCGAGCCATTATCAGCCGGAGTCGTGACCCCCGCGGGCCGAGTCGGCGTCACATGCCCATGGGCGACCCAGCCGGTGCGTCCGTTGACGCGCACTTTGACCATGCCGCTGCGCATCTCCCCCGGGATGGCGGTGACCTGTGTACCTCGGTTGAGCTGCTGAAGGATGCGGCCTGAGGAGCTTGCGCTCGCGCGCAGCTGAGTGGCTGTGCTCGTGTAGTACGTGCAGGAGGTGGGGTTCGAGATGTTGAGGACAGTATGGGCGTTGCCGCTCAAGCTGACTCCCCGGCCTGCCAGCCAGGTGGTGGGATTCAGCGATTTCCCGCTGAGCCATGCGCCGTCCCAGACTTCCAGGTGCAAGTGCGGTGCCGTTGATGGCCCCGAGTTGCCCACCAGCCCAATGGTCTGACCCGCCGTGACGTTCTGCCCGGTGCGGACGTGAGTATTGGCGTTCCACATGTGCAGGTACGCGCTGTGGAAGGTCCGCCCGTCGATGCGGTGCTGGACCACGATGTAGCCGGCGTTGTACCGGTTGCCGCTGAAGGTCCGCACCACAGTGCCATCGGCGATGGAGTAGATGGGACTGCCATCCCGGGCTCCGAGATCCTGGCCGAGGTGGTACGTCGACGCGCCGGCTATCGGCATGCAGCGGGGCCCATACGGTGAGGTGTAGCTGTAACTGCCCGCGGCCAATGGGAGTCGGAACGTGGTGGCATTCCGGTTGGAGGTGATGTCCACCCCCGCCCCGGTGTTCAGCGTGGACGACGGCGCATCCACCCCGACGCCAGGCGCCTGCGGCGCAGTGCTGGGGACAATAGGAGAGGCCGCGGCACCAGTGGTGCTCAACGGCAGAGTCAGGCCGACGGCAAGGGTGCCGACAACGGCCGTCGAAAGTTTTTTCGACACAGCTGCTTCCTCACTAAACGTTCAACGGTGACGACCCGCGCGAAACGTCGCTGACGGAAGGCGCGAAACATCTCGTTCCTATTCCGTCCCTCGCTCGTTTGGCGTGGACAGCCCGCGGTAGACGTACCCGCGCGAACGGGCGCACCCGACCGCGTGGTCAGAGGCTGACTAGTGACTGGGGAAGCAACGAGCATCCTGAGAAGATGGGAAGCCTACGCTGAACGCTCGCTGGTGTCAGCAATACTGTAACGCAGAGATCACGTCTTGAGAACGGTTGAGCACCGCCAGGTTAAAGCGCGAGTTGAAGCTTTCTGGGGTACTCTCGTGTCGCGGCACCGGCGGCGACGAAGCTCTCAGCGGTCAAGACCTCAGCGTCGATGATCTCAGCTGAAGCTCATGCCCGCCGGACGTGAGAAGCAGCGGCCTCCCGCTGTGAGGCCCTACCGCAAGCCCGCGGCGAGGCCGCTGCCCCTCACCCCCGACTATGTCACCCCCAGTGATGCCTCAGGGGAAATTTCTCACGCGCCACAGGCTCTGTGATGAGAATGTAATGCCGGCGCCCCTCCTGCATGCGACACTGTTCACCATGACAGGCCTCCATCACCTTGCAGCCCCCTCCGTATCCGCCTCGTCGCCGAGTACGGCCGGCGTCGGCACCTGGCAGCTCAGCTGTATATCGCAGGACCGCACGAACCGCGCAGCGTCGCGCCCGCGGATGGCCGCCGCCGTCTTCGCGCTCGCTGCGATACCCGCGCTGCTGGTCGGCTGCACCACCGAGGAGGGCAGCGGGGACGATCCATCCGCGTCACCTGCCGAGGAGACTGCGCAGAACTCTCCTGCCGCGACGGATGAATCCGACGAATCCGCGCCGACGACTGAGGACGCGGATAACGAAGAAGGCGGCGAGCCGGAATCCTCAGAGGAGCTCGGAGAGTTCTTCTCCGAGGATGAGGCCTGTATGACCGTGGGGATGATGGCGGAGGGTCTACGCACTGATATCGAAGAGGGATTCGGCTCCCAAGCTGACCTCGACGACGCGCGAGAAGCTGTCGAACAGACAGCCGAGCTCGCGCCTGACGACGTGAAAGCGACCCTGGAGTCGCTCACCGAGCATCTGGACACTGAACCCGAAGCACTCGACACCAGCGCCGTCGGCGACGATCTGGATGAGGTCGAGACCTGGATTGACGAGGGCTTCTGCGAAGGCGAGTATCACGATCAGCTCGACGATCAGCCACCCGGCGAAGACCCCGATGAAGCTGAAGATGTGCCTGAGGATGCAGCCGACGCCCCCGGCGATCCGGATTCAGCGGACGACGACGCCTGAGCCTCCAAAACTCCCAGGGACTCCCCAGGTCACGTGCATTGAATGCCCATTTACTCTCCCTAGAGTGGTAACTGCCTCTTCTAGGTGCGAGTGATACAGCAGGCCCCGTGCCGAGACAGCGTCCCCCTCACGCTCTCGGCACGGGGCCTGTCCTCTTCTGCGGGCCCTCCCGCGCCCACCCCACCCCCGGACCTCACTCCGCGCCTGCGCTCACCGATAAGGACGCCCGAGGCGGCGCAGCTCCCGAGGGCAGAACGGGACGGACTGCATCATCCGCCGTTGGGACCTAAGCTGGATGCCATGTCCGATCATCAGCAGCAAGCCCCCTCGGACGCTGGCGGTGCCCCCGCCCCAGCCCAGGTCGGCTCCACCACCCCAGTACGGGTGGACGCGTGGCTGTGGTCTGTGCGGCTGTTCAAGACGCGGTCCGCGGCGACGACGGCGTGCCGAGCGGGCCACGTGAAAATCGATGGTCAGCCCGTCAAAGCCTCCGTCCGCGTGACCCCCGGAACGACGATTCACCTCAGAAGGCCCGGACACGAACTCATCATCGAAGTGGTCCGCACGCTCTCATCCCGTGTAGGCGCACCGGCTGCTCGCCAGGCCTACCGCGACCACTCCCCCGAGCGCATCCGGCCACGAGACGTCGGGCTGCCCGTCCGCCCGCGTGGCGCGGGACGGCCCACCAAACGCGAACGTCGCCAGCTCGACAGACTGCGCGGAGAATGACCCCCTGCAGGGATTTCCTGTATCGCCCTTCTGCGCCGATCCCTCGTGGCCTCGAACCTGTTATGTTGAGGGATATGACAGCTCGTGTGGATCTCGGCCCTACTTCCCTGCTCCCTGAGGGAGAGGTGATGCGAGTCGATGCCGAAACCAGCGGCTACAGCTGCGATATCGCCGTCGTGCATGCCGAGGATGGGCAATTCTACGCGCTCGACGATGAATGCTCCCATGAGTCAGTTGCGCTCTCGGATGGGTTCGTCGAAGAAGACACCCTGGAGTGCCCTATGCATGCCTCCGCCTTCTGCCTCAAGACCGGTGTCCCGGAGACGCTGCCGGCCATCAGCCCCGTCCGCACCCATGTGGTCTCCATCGAGGATGGACACATCATTCTGCATCCTGGGACATCCCAGCCAGACGCCGCGACGTCCTGAAACGGGGCCGCGCAAAGACCCTGCTCGCAGCTTCGCAAAAATGCACAGGAAACTCCCAGGGAATATTGAGCGCAGGGCCATTTTCGTTCGTTAACGTAGTAACTACCTCATCAAGGTGCGAGTGATACAAGGACCCCGAGCCGGATTCTAGAGCGACCCCCCTCACGCTCCCGGCTCGGGGTTCTTTCATGTCGTGAGCTCTTTGGTGTGCTGAGCTCTTGCAAGCACTGAGCCCTTCAAACACTGAGCCCTTGCAAAGGCTGGTGCACTGCAAAGGCTGGGACCCGTTGACGGCGGCCCGCGAACCAGCCGCCGCCGACGTCGGCCCCTAGGGCGTGGCCCGTCGGATGATCGCGTAGCTGGCCAGGATGAGGCCGACGATCGGGATCAAGAACCAGCCCGCCCCGGTGAGCGCTGACTGGTTCATGACCCACTCGCCCACCTCGGGCCACCAGTCGTTCGTCGTCACCAGCATGACTGCGGCCAGAATCACCACGCCCAGGGCGAGCGCCACGATCGTGACGGCCATGACCGAGACCCTCCGGTACAGAATCGCCCAGAAAAAGCCGAAGAGCATGGCGGCCAGGCACAGTGCCGCAGCGAGTGCCCCCGCGCCGACAGCCCCGCTGTCAGCGACGAGGAACGGCAGCGCGAACGTGTAGAAGTGTCCGCCGAGCCCGTCGGTGGCCTGCTCCAGGGCGGCCAGCAGCCCGAAGAGCACTCCGTAGGCCACGGAGACCAGCCCGAAGGCCAGCAGCACGCCGAAGATGTAGACTCGCCGGCTGAAGCTCAGCGCCATCGCGAACGAGAAGGTATGCGAGGCCGCATAGGCGCCGATGAACAGCAGGCACCATACCGCCGCCTGACTCGCACCCGAGTAGAACGGGCTCTGGGCAGTGAAGTCGGCTCCAGCGGCCTCGACCCACAGGCCGACACCCACCGAAATCGCCCAGGCCCCGAAGAACGCCATCAACGGTATCCACACGAGAGCACTGGGGACCGTGAATTGCAGTTTGAAAGCCGCCGGCACCCGAGCAAAGCTCGACGGCGCGGGCGCCCTCACAGTCGTTTCCGTGTGAGCGATGGCACTCATGCTGCGACCTCCTCAGTATCGGTGGAGACCGGCGTACCGCGTGAGGTGAGCCGGACAATGAGCTGCTGCAGGGACACCGGGGTGACGTCGATATCGAGCTGCTGCACCCTGCGCTGCTCGCTCAGGCTCAACGCACCCAGCACTGTGACTCGCGTGGTCCGGCCCATGAGCTCCTCATGCAGAATCTCCCGGCCGCGCGTGATCTCCTCGACAGCATCGGCCCTGCCCACGAGGGTGACGGCGCGGTCCCGCAGGTCCTCTACGGGCTCGTCCAGCAGGATCTTCCCGTGATCCAGCAGCACGACATTCTCGATCAGGTGCGCGATCTCGTCGATCAGGTGCGAGGAGAGCACGATAGTGCGCGGATGCTCGCTGTAGTCCTCGATCAGCCGATCGTAGAAGAGCTGCCGAGCGACGGCGTCGAGACCCATGTAGGGCTCGTCGAAGAACGTCACGCCGGCGCGCGAGGCGAGGCCGATGATGACGCCCACAGCGGAGCGCTGACCACGTGACATCTTCTTGATCCGGGTCTTCTCAGGGACCTGGAACTCCTGGCAGAGACGAGCCGCCAGATCCTGATCCCACCGGGGAAAGGCCAGCGCAGCCGCATTCAGCGCGTGGTGCACTTTGGCGTCATCGATGTATTTCTGATCCTCGCGGACGAAGCAGATGCGCGGCAGAACCTGCTCGTTCTCGTAGGGGCGGTGACCGAAGACGCGCACATCGCCGGCATCGGGCCAGTCGTGCGCCGTCATGACCGACATGAGTGAGGTCTTCCCGGCACCGTTACGGCCCAGCAGGCCGTGGATCGTATCGCGTTGGAACCGCACTGAGACGTTGTCCAAAGCAGTCGTTGATTTGTGGTGGCGACTGACGCCACTGACTTCGATTGCTGTTTCCATAGTGCATTCCTCTCTCAGGAACTTCGACTGAAGTCTGCAGCGCGCTCTCTGATCAGCTCGATGACCCGCTCAGCTGATAGGTCGAGTGCGCGCGCTTCGGAGATCAAAGGGGCCAGATAGCCTTCGACGAACTGCCGACGCCGCTCCGCCTGGATCAGCTCCCGGGCACCTTCTGCCACGTACATTCCCAGCCCTCGGCGCTTGATCAGGATCCCTTGATCCACCAGGAGATTGATTCCCTTTCCTGCCGTAGCAGGGTTGACCCGGTAGAAGCTGGCCAGTTCGTTCGTGGACGGGGCACGCTCCCCCTCATGGAGGGAGCCGTCCAGAACAGAGGACTCGATCTCCTCTGCGATCTGGAGGAACAGCGCCTTGCCTTCGTCCACGGAGGCCTCCGTTTCCTGCGCCGGCCACGACCTGGGAATCAGGACCTGCGTACGTTGGTTCATTACTTGACTAACTAACCACTGAAGCTAGCTCGGTGTCAACCGTATGGGGCCGGGGTTTCTCACTCGCATACCGCAGGGGCTCAGCTCAATCACACAGTGCACTCGCGCAGGGCACTCGCGCAGGGCACTCGTGACGTGCGTTAGCGCAAGGCGCTGGCGCAACGCACTCATTCAGGGCACGCAGTGTCCCCCGCATCCCACCAAGGCATTTCACCCAGGCATTTGGTGCTGCCTGTATGCGCGCTCGGCTCCTGCGCCTAGGATGAGAGGTATGACAGGTGAGAGCATCGAATGCTGGTTGACCGATATGGACGGCGTGCTGGTCCGTGAGTACGAGCCGCTGCCGGGCGCAGCGGAGCTGCTGGAGCAGTGGCGCAGTCAGGACCTGCCCTATCTTGTCCTGACGAACAACTCCATCTTCACCGCACGTGATCTCAGCGCGCGGCTGCGTCACTCCGGGCTGGTCGTCCCAGAGGACCGCATCTGGACTTCCGCACTGGCCACCGCGACCTTCCTCGCCAAGCAGGTCAACCCGGAGTCCAACGCTGCTGGCAGCTGCTACGTGGTCGGCGAGGCAGGCCTGACCACCGCCCTGCACGAGGTGGGGTTCATCATGACCGAGACGAACCCGGACTACGTCGTCGTCGGAGAGACCCGAAACTACAGCTTCGAGGCGATCACCAAAGCGGTCCGGCTGATCAACTCCGGGGCACGATTCATCGTCACCAATCCGGACGCGACCGGCCCCAGCCCGGAAGGCGTGCTCCCGGCCACCGGTGCCATCGCCTCGCTGATCACCAAGGCCACCGGCCGCAACCCCTACGTGGTGGGCAAACCCAATCCGATGATGTTCCGCTCAGCGTTGAACCACCTGGGCGCGCATTCGATGCAGACGGCGATGATCGGCGATCGCATGGACACCGATATCGTCGCCGGGATGGAAGCCGGCATGCATACCGTGCTGGTCATGACTGGCGTGTCCAACCAGGCTGATGTCGCCGACTACCCGTTCCGGCCGAACCGCATCATCAACGGCGTCTACGAGCTCCTCGACGAGCCCTTAGGCGACGATGACGACGTCGATTCGATCGGCTCGGCCTGACGAGCACCTCACCCCTTCGCCGGGCTCGTCTCGCGGGTCTCCTGCTCGGCGTCATGCCCCTGGGCCTCGGGCACCTCACGTTCCAGCGCCGAGCCCTCGACATCGACATCGGGGACGATGCGGTCCAGCCATTTCGGCAGCCACCAGGCCGCCGGGCCCGCTAGGTGCAGCAGCGCCGGGACCAGCAGCAGACGCACCACGAAGGCGTCGAGCAGCACGCCGACGGAGAGCGCCAGCCCGATCGAGGCGATCATCGGGTCCGGGGTGAAGATGAAGCCTCCGAAGACCGAACCCATGATCAGCGCCGCCGCGGTGACCACTGACCGGCCCAGATGGAGGCCCTGCCTGACCGCGAGCCGGGCCGGGGCGCCGTGCACATAGGCCTCACGCATTCCCGAGGCCGTGAAGAGCTGATAGTCCATGGCCAGTCCGAAGAGGATGCCGATGGTGATCACCGGCAAGAACGTCAGCACAGGGCCTGGCTCAGTGATTCCGAACAGGCTGCCCAGCCAGCCCCACTGGAAGACGGCCACCACGGCCCCCAGGGCCGCCGTCACAGAGCCGATGAACCCGAGCGTGGCGATCACCGGCAGCAGCAGGGATCGGAACACCATGATCATCAGCACCACGGAGAGACCCACCACAAGGGCCAGATACAGCGGCATCGCATCGGAGATCACGTCTGACATGTCGATATTGGCTGCAGTGAAACCGGCCACCGACAGTTCGACGTCGCTGACATCCGAGCCGTCCAGCAGGACCCCGTCACGGATGTCGTGAACCAGTTCCTCCACGCTCACGCTGGCGGGCCCGTCGGTCGGGACCATCTGGAACGCGGCGACGCTGTTGTCATCGTTGAGGCCGATGGGCACGGCGTAGTCGATCCGGTCCTGATCACCCAGCGCCTCGGCGATGGCGATCTGCTCATCGGTGGCGGCGTCGTCGTCCATGGCCTCCGGAAGATCCGCGACGACGACGAGCGGCCCGTTCATGCCCTGCCCGAAGGACTCCTCTGTCACGTGGTACGCCTGGTAGGAGGTGGAATCCTCCGGATCGGAGCTGGCATCAGGCAGCCCCAGTCGCAGGGAGAAGGTGGGGATCGCCAGGATCGCGAGCGCTGCGACGGCCCCGACGGCGATGACCACGGCTTTGGGAGTGCTCATCGGCTCGGTGACCGTCGCGCCGCTGCCGCGCCCGGCACGGCGCTTCTCCCGGCGGTTCAGGATCCTGGTGCCCACGAGCGAGAGCAGTGCGGGGGTCACCGTCACGGCCACCAGCACGGCGATGACGACACAGACCGCTGCCACCGTGCCCATGAGAGCCAGGAACGGCAGTCCAGTGACGTTGAGTGCCAGCAGCGCGATGACCACTGTGGCACCGGCGAAGACGACGGCGTTGCCTGCGGTTCCATTGGCAAGCCCGATCGAGGCGTGCAGCTTCATGCCTGACTTCAGCTGCCGGCGGTGCCGGTGCAGGATGAACAGCGAATAGTCGATGCCCACGGCCAGACCCAGCATCAGACCCAGGATCGGGGTCATGGACATCATCTCCACGACGCCGGAGAACGCCAGCGCACCGGCGACGCCGACACCGACGCCGATCAGCGCGTTGAGCAGCGGCAGCCCGGCACCGACGAAAGTGCCCAGCATGATCAGCAGCACGACGGCGGCGATCATGAGGCCCACGGCCTCGGCCACCGAGAACAGGTGCGGCAGCTCCATGTTCAGGTCACCCGAGGGCAGCACCTCGACGCCGTCGATATCGGCATCGAGCAGAAGATCGGATACGGAGGCGAGCTCCTCAGTGCCGACGTTCTCCAACGGGTCGTTGAAGGTGATCATCATGATCGCGGCGTCGTCGCCCTCGGAGACCATGCCCGCCTGCTCGCTCAGCTCGAGCATGGACTCGTTGCGTTCGAGCTCTTCGCGCCCTGACTCCAGCTCGGAGGCCGAGGACTCGATCTCCTCATTGCCTTCGTCGATCTGCTGCTGCGCCTCGTCGAGCCCTTCCCGGCCGGCGTCGATTTCGGCCTGCTGCTCCTCGAACTGCTCGGCCATCGCCTCGTAGGCGCCAGCATCTTCGGCCTCTTCGATGGCCTCGTCCAGCTGCTCCTGGCCGGACTCGAGTTCAGCGGCATTGGCGTCGAGCTCTTCTTGCCCCTCCTCAGCCTCGGCCCGGGCGTCGCTGAGCTGGTCCTCGCCGTCCTGCAGCTCCTGGCTGGCATCATCGATCTCCGCGCGACCGTCAGCGAGCTCCTGCTCGGTGGCGAACGGATCAGTGACGGAGTGCACCGCAGAATCAGCCTCGACCTCTTCAGCAAGGTCAGAGATGGCGCTGATCTGCTCATCGGTGAACGTGCCGTCCTCAGCCTGAATCACAGCAGTGGCACTGCCACCTCCGGCATCGGGCATCTCCTCGACGAGCCTGTCGGCCACTTCGGTCGTCTCGAGGTCGGGCAGCGTGATCTGATCAGTGAGCTGCCCGCCGAAGGTCAGGAAGGAGGTCACGGCGATAGCCAGGACGGCGAACCAGGCCGCGAGGATTGTCTTCGCTCGCCTGGCGGCGAGCAGTCCGAGACGGTGGAGCAAAGAGGCCATAGGGGTCCTGATTCCGTTCCGCTAGAGAGCTGTGGGATTCCGAGCCGGATCCAGTATAAACGAAACGGTACGTCTCATAATTGGATCGTCTGCTGTGGATGCTCCGCTGAGATCAAAGTCACACCCCGGAGGTGGCCGGGAGTGCCCCGCGAAGCACCGTGTCGACAAGATCATGCGCCCACTCAGGCTCCGGCGCGCCGATAGCGAGCATCCTCAGCAACAGGGGGTCCATGATGGCTGAGGTCACAACCATCGGGTCCACTCCGGGCCGCAGTCCGCCACGGCTCTCTTCGACCAGAAATCGCGCTCTGAGCTGCGGGTTCTCACACAGCTCCGAGACCCTCAGCCGCGCCTGGACTTCAGCCGAGCCCATCGCGATCGCCGCGACCAGGTGCCGGACCATCGAGATGAGCTCCTCGGTCATGGCCTCGTCGAGCATCGTCTCCATCCAGGACCGCACATCCGCGGCCAAGTCCCCGGAATCGGGAACCGGGGGGAACGTGAGCGAGAGGTGGTCGTCGATGATCGCATCCAGCACTACGCCGGCCTTATTGGGCCACCACCGGTAGATCGTCTGCTTACCGACTTTGGCCCGTGATGCGATCCGCTCCACGGTCAGCGCGTCGAAGGAAATCTGATCCACATCGAGCAGCTCGGCGGCGGCCTTCAGAACCGCCACTCGCGAGGCCTCGCTGCGCGGACGGCCCCGCTTGCGCCGGGCAACGCCCGCCACGCAGGAACCCGATCCGCTCTTATCGCCCATGACGGCCATAGTAACGTCCCAGCGGGGTGTCCGAGCGCCGGGGGCATGCCCATCGGCCTCACCGCCGAGCCGGCCAGACGCTCATTGGAGTGCTGAGGTCAGCCGGAACACATTGTCCAGATACCGCTCCATGATCGGGCGGGTGCGCCATTCTTCGAGTGAGAGCTCGGTGGAGACAGCCAG
>DXGD01000318.1 GCA_019114115.1 Candidatus Nesterenkonia stercoripullorum | reverse complement strand
TGCTGGAACGTATCGATGAGGCGAAGACGTGGACTCCTGCCTACGACACCGAGACCGACGGGATCCGCGACGGGGCATGGGTCGCGGAACTGACCGGGCTCCTTGACTTAGCCGCGTGGCCTGCCGGGATGCGGGTGATCGTGCGGAAGGAACGTCCTCATCCTGGGGCGCAGCTGCGGATCACCGATCACGAGGGGATGCGCATCACCGCGTTCGCCACCAACACCCCGCGCGGCCAACTTCCCGTGCTCGAGCTGCGTCACCGTCGCCGGGCGCGCTGCGAAGACCGGATCCGTAACGCCAAGGACATGGGCCTTGAGAAGTTCCCGCTGCAGTCCTTCGCGCAGAATCAGATCTGGTGCCAGATCGTCCAGCTCGCCTCCGAGCTCGTCGCCTGGATGCAAACCATCGCCTTCACCAGGCACGACGCGAGGAAATGGGAACCCAAACGGCTCCGCGCGCGGTTGTTCGAGATCCCCGCGACCCTCGTGCGCCGCGCCCGGCACAAGGTCCTCCACCTCGCCGAACATGCACCCGAAGCCGTGAGGGTCCTGACCGGCGTCAACCGGCTCCGCACCACCGTCGCGCAGACCTGATCCGGCAAGGCCGCCCGTCCCTACGACCAGCAGCATCTCTTCTCGGGAGTGGAACCCGACCGCCCGCAACGGACACTGCGACGATCTGTCATACCCGAATGCCAGAATCAGCAGCTCAACACCGGCAATGACGCCGACCCACCCCGCTCACCAGCCCCATGAAACATCGAGGTTAGCTCGGGCGAGGAACGCTGCCGCCGTGAGTCCCTTCTCGTCGGTCAGCGGCTCGGTGTACGAGAGTCGGGAGAATCCGTCGACGGCGGAGTGCAGGTAGGTGTACCCCCGCTTCGCCCCAGCTGACTTCGCGCGACCCGCGGTCCTAGCCTGGTCGCTGTTGCGCCCATGAATGCGCCAGCCGCCACCGTCAGGGATTCGGCCGACCTTCTTCACGTCGAGGTGCACCATATGGCCGGGCCAGCGGGCGGTGATCTTCCCTGGCTTGCGATTGGTGTCGCCGCCAGGGTCGATGAACCGGCGTCGGCCAAGGCCGAGCCGGCTCAGGTGTCGGCTGACGGCACGCCGGTTGATCCTGACGTCCAGCTCGGCGAGCTCGTAGGCAATGCGCTGGGCGGACCACTTGTGCTCTCGCCGCCAGACCTCGATCTGTTGGATGACACAGGCGGCTGTCGCGGTACTGCTGTGGTGGGGCGTCGAAGCACGGTCTTGGAGCCCGGCTTCGCCATGGCGTCTCCACCGGTTGACCCACTTCGAAGCGCACGCGCGTGAGATGCCCATCTCGGCAGCTACGTGCGCGATCGGCCGGGTCAGGCACCGATTCACGAGCCGGCGTCGACCTTCAAGGCTCAACGGAGCATTAGCGTGCGTCACTTGGCAGCCTCCACATTCCGTACCCGCGGGGCGATGATGCGCAGCGTGGGCAGCATCACGAGGAGTGCGAGAGCGGTCAGCGCGGTCGCTGCCCACACGGGACCAAGGTTGCTCGAGCTCTCGAGCGCTACCGCTCCGAGCGCCGGACCAGCAGCGGCCCCGATGTTGAGAGCGGCAGTCGCGTAGGAACCACCCATGGTGGGCGCTTCCGATGCTGCGTAGAGCACTCGAGCGATCATGGTGCTTCCCACAGCGAATGCCAGCATTCCCAGCAGGAACACCAGGACGAGCAGCGGCACGGAGTGCCCAGCAAGCACCGCGAGCAACAGCCACCCAACTAACAGGAGCGGCGCGGCCACAACGAGGAGCATTCGCGGGTGCTGGTCAGACAGTCGCCCGGCAATGCTGACTCCCATGAAGGACCCGATGCCGAACAACACCAGAGCCACCGGTACCCACACCTGGCCCAGACCCGCTGTCCCGGTCACGACCGGCGCGAGGAACGTAAACGCGGCGAAAGTCCCGCCATTGACCAGCGCAGCGAGCAGCATCGCCGTGAAAAGACGGGGCACGCGGAGCTGCGCCAACTCGAAGGCGAGAGACGGGCCATCGTTGGCTTCGTCCTGCGTGGCTCTCAGCTGTGGACGGATCCCGGTGAGGATGCCGATTGCAGCAGGAACGCACAGGAAGGCTACCGCCCAAAACGTGGCCCGCCATCCCAGCGCCGTGCCAAGTAGAGCCCCCGCGGGAACACCGGCGACCATGGCGATCGTGGTGCCCGAGAGGAGGATGGCAAGAGCGCGGCCCTTCCGGCTGGGGGCCACGAGGCGGGTCGCGGTGCTGAGTGCAACGGCCAGGAAACCGGCGTTGGCAACCGCGGCAACCACACGAGTTGCGAACAGCACGGAGAAGGTCTCGGCAGTGGCGGCGACGACGTGACAGGCAGCGAAGATGACCACGCACCCGAGCAAGGTGGTCCGGGCGGGCCACCGACGGGTGAGAGCTGCCATGGCGGGCGCACCGAGAATCATCCCGACCGCAAAGGCAGAGGTGAGTAGCCCAGCTGTGCCGACAGAGACACCGACACTGGCGGCGATGTCTGGCACGAGGCCAGCAAGCATGAACTCAGATGTGCCCATGGCAAAGACAGCCAGGGCAAGCAGGTAGAGGGCGAAGGGCATGGAGGGCTCCGAGGAACGAGAACGAAAAGGGGGAAACGTCTCGTCACCACGGCCAGCGCCCAGGGAGCTGCCCAAGAGCCCGCTCAGCGCACAGGCGCAGGCGGCGGGTTAAGGACTCAGGAGGTCTGGGGGCTGACGGTGTGACCGAAAGCCCCCTGAGTGTCTGATTCAGGGCACGCCATGCTCTTCACCCTACCGACGCTCCCTCGACACTGCACATCCTTTGCGCGCGCCGCGGCATCGTCATCAACGTCCTGCCCCGCAACAGCTAGTGGTCGATGCCCAGGACACGGCCGACCCGGCCCAGATTGCCGCGCTCGTGCAGCAGATCCGGTTCCACCACATGCCGTAGACCGCAGGATGTCAGCGAGGCCCCCCGCTCATCGGCGCATATCCGACCGTTTATGGCGCGGTCGTGGCTCGTGTATGCCCGCGCGCTACGGTGGTAGGTGTGCCAGGCCCGCTACTGTCGAGCTTGCTTGTCCTAGCTGAATAGGCCGACAATTCCGACCACGCCGAGCGCGAGAGCGAGTAGCCCCGCCGGAACGATCAGCGAGAAGTTCGCCGGGTGACCGGCGGCGTCCGCGCGCCTGAGAACGGCGATGACGCAGACCAGGCCGACCACGGAAAGGGCGAGGCTGGCAATAGTGATTGCAGAAGACATGGTCAGGCTCCTTGTGCGGTTGAGGCGGTCCCCCGGCGTTCGGTTCACTCTGCCGAGAGTGGCTGACAACTATCCGGTAGGCCCTTTACGTCGCTCCCCTCCCGCGACCCCCGCCCCGAACGAAGAATGACGATGTCCTCCTCGCCCACTCGCGTTGCTCGCTGGCTCGTCGGGGCGCTCGGCTCCAACATCTGCCTGCTCTGCATGGTCGGTCTCGCACCCCGGAACGTGAGCATGCCGTCCTCGACGAGTAGCTGCTGGGCCGCGGCCGATGGGGATGGGTTCCGTGCCCACCGTTCGTGGGCGCTCTGACGGCTAATCCCGACAGCGCGCCCGATCTGTTCCCAGGTGGCAGGAGGATCACCGGCTCGCGCTGCTGCGACCGCATCGTCGAGGGCGGCTTCCGCGTCCCTGACGGCCGCGGCGGCGGAGCGGACCGACTCGGCCGTGGCGAGGGGCTGCACGTGCCGCTTCCACTCCTCGTGGCCTACATCCTCGAGGGTGCGCCCGTCTGGCAGGAGCATGTGATCGGCGTCGAGCTGCTCTTCCGTCGGGTCGTCATTGGTCGCTTCGTCGCGCTGCCAGGTGGTCCCGCGCCACCCGCATTCGCACTGGACCCGCCATCCGGTGACCTCGGCCCACGGCACCGTGAAGTCGAACGGCTCGACCGACTCGTCGACGCCGTAGGCCCATCGAGGATTCATGAAGACGACGCCGTCGAGGCGACTACCGCCCGTGGCCCGCCCGTCCGATGCGAGCCAGGCGACGTAGCCCTCGTGCACCTCACCGCCGGCCTCCGTCACCCATCCCATGATCTACTCCTTACGCAGGTGTCAGGATCTGCTGACAGACTATGTCAGGCAGGCCTGACACGCAAGGGAACCGCCCGCCTGGCTCCTCTCCTGCGCGCCGGAAGCTGATCGCGGTGGCACGATGCGGTGTGGCTATCAGATCGAAGCGCATGCGCGAGCGGGACGCTCGAGTGGTCGCGGCTGCCTGGCGGCTGATCGCCCGTGAGGGCCTCGGCGCCCTCACCGTGAAGGCTCTCGCCGCCGAGGCCGACGTGCCACCGAGCTCGATGCTGTACACGATGCCGAATCACGCGGTGGTGCGGGAGCGCGCCCTCGAAGCGATCGCGCCGGCGATCCGCCAACGCGTCAGTGGCCTGCCGGCGGAACCGGCCGAGGGGCCGGAGCGGGCGCGGATGCTGCTCGAGGCGCTACTGCCGCTCGACGCCGAGCGCCGTCTCGAAGCGTCCGTGCTGCAGGTCCTCAGCGCTAGCGCGCTCACAGAACCCGGTCTGCAGCCGATCTGGCGGGAGGTCGACGGGACGATCCGCGACGTATGCGCCCAAGCGCTCCGCGCTCGGGGCATCAGGGGCGACGTCGTCGCTCTTGACCACCTCCACACCGTCATCACCGGACTCACGGCCCAGCTCATGAACCGCGGCGACGACCGCCCGGTTCGGTGGGCGCACGCGGTCCTCGAGCGGGCATTGGCCGGGTAGCTGCTCGACGCTCTCGTGGGCTCACCGGTTATGAGACTCAGCTCGGCCGCAAGGCGCGAGGGTGGTGGCCCGCACCCTCGCCGCCGGGGGAAAGCGCTGGGGTGCGGGCCACGTCGAACACGCTACCTGGGCGTGGGCGGCGGGCCGCTGCTGGGCAGCGGCTCATCCCCGCCAGGAGCGCCGACGCAGTGCAGACGTCCGGCCGGCACTCCCGGCCCTCCGCCCATGTGCTGCTGAACTTTG
>DXGD01000317.1 GCA_019114115.1 Candidatus Nesterenkonia stercoripullorum | reverse complement strand
AGCCGAATGCCGCGATCTCGGCAAAGCCCCAGTCGATACCGCCCTCGCGGGACATCTTGGCCCGCTTCTCCAGCAGCGACTTCAGCTTCGGATGCGCCGAGAACTTCTCCGGGATGTTCGTGTGGACTTCCCCGATATGGGCCAGCTGATCCTCGGAGATGGCAGTGTCCTGCGGGTCCCGCTCGATAGCGGGCTCCTCGGAGACTGTCCCCTGCGGCGCGAGCATATCGCCGTCGGAACCATCCTGGTTGATCGTGCTGACAGGCTGCGTCTGCGCCGCGTGAGTCTCGGTGAAGACGCGCTCAAGGCGCTGGCGGTAGTCCTGGAGCGCCTGGTCTGCTTCTTCCTGGGTGATGTCACCGCGTCCCACGAGAGCCTCCGTATAGAGGCGGCGGGTCGTGCGCTTGGCCTCGACGAGGTTATACATCTTCGGCTGGGTCATCGAGGGATCATCGCCCTCGTTGTGCCCGCGACGGCGGTAGCAGACGAGGTCGATGATGACGTCCTTGTTGAAGCGCTGACGGTACTGGAAGGCCAGCTGCGCCACACGCGCGACCGACTCCGGATCATCGGAGTTGACGTGGAAGATCGGGGCCTGGATGGCCTTGGCCATATCCGTGCAGTAGGTCATGGACCGGGCAGCCTGCGGTGCCGTGGTGAAGCCGACCTGGTTGTTGACCACCACGTGGATCGTGCCGCCTGTGCGGTAGCCGCGCAGCTGGGACAGGTTGAGCGTCTCCGCCACCACGCCCTGGCCGGCGAATGCGGCGTCACCGTGGACCAGCAGCGGCATGACCGAGAAGGCGTTGTTGCTCTCTGCACCGCGATCCAGGCGATCCTGCATCGCGCGGGTGATGCCTTCGAGCACCGGGTCCACGGCTTCCAGATGCGACGGGTTCGCCGCAAGGTAGACCGTGGTCGAGTTGCCGCGGTCTGAGGTGAAGGAACCCCTGGTGCCCAGGTGGTACTTCACGTCGCCCGAACCCGTGCCGGCCTCGCGGCCCTCGAACTCGCGGAAGACCTGGGCATGGGTCTTGCCGGCGATATTGGTCAGCACATTGAGCCGCCCGCGGTGGGCCATGCCGATAGTGACCTCTTCGAGCCCTTCATCAGCGGCGCCCGAGAGGATGACGTCGAGCAGCGGAATCAGGGATTCGCCGCCCTCCAGCGAGAAGCGCTTCTGGCCGACGAACTTGGTCTGCAGGAAGGTCTCGAAAGCCTCAGCGGCATTGAGTCGGCCGAGGATGCGGAACTGCTCGTCCCGGGACGGCTTCTCGTAGGGGTGCTCGATCTCGTCCTGGAACCACGCGCGTTCCTCCGGCGACTGGATGTGCATGTACTCCACACCCGTGTTGCGGCAGTAAGTATCCCGCAGCACGCCGAGGATGCTGCGCAGGGGCAGCATGGACTTCCCGCCGAAGCCGCCGGTGGGCCATTCGCGGTCCAGATCCCAGAGCGTCAGGCCGTGGGTCTCGATATCCAGGTCCGGATGCTGGCGCATCCGGTACTCGAGGGGATCCACCGAGGCCATCAGGTGTCCGCGCACGCGGTAGGCGTGGATCAGCTGCTGGATCCGGGCGACCTTGTTGACCTGCTCCTCGGGGTTGACCTGGATATCCGCTGACCAGTGGATCGGCTCGTGCGGAATGCGCAGGGCCTCGAAGATCTCTTCGTAGAATCCGTCCTCGCCGAGCAGCAGGCTGTGCATCGTCTTGAGGAACTCGCCCGAGCTGGCACCCTGGATCACCCGGTGATCGTAGGTCGATGTCAGCGTGATGATCTTCGAGACGGCCAGATTGTTCAGAGTCTTCTCGGAAGCACCCTGGAACTCCGCCGGGTACTCCAAGGCGCCGACGCCGACAATGCATGCCTGGCCCTTCGACAGGCGCGGCACCGAATGCACCGTGCCGATGCCGCCGGGGTTGGTCAGGGACACCGTCGTCCCGGCGTAGTCGGCCGGAGTCAGCTTATTGTTCCTGGCTCGCTTGACGACGTCGTCGTAGGCAGTCCAGAAATCGGTGAAGTTCAGCTCTTCGGACGCCTTGATATTCGGCACGACGAGCGCACGGGTTCCGTCGGGCCGCGGCATATCGATGGCCAGGCCGAAGTTCACGTGGGCGGGCTGGATCGCACTGGGCTTATCGTCCTGCAGGTCATAGGTCACGTTCATCGACGGATGGGCACGTAGCGCCTTCAGCATGGCGTAGCCGATGATGTGCGTGAACGAGACCTTGCCGCCGCGTGTGCGGCGCAGGTGGTTGTTCATCACGACGCGGTTGTCGATGAGCAGCTTCGCAGGCACTGCCCGGACGGTCGTGGCTGTCGGCACGCTCAGGGAGGCGTCCATATTGGTCGCGATGGCCTTGGAGATGCCTTTCAGGACAGTGACTTCGTCCTGCTTCTCGGACTCGCCGCCCTGGCCGGCGCTGGAAGCCGGTTCCGAGGGGATAGGAGCCGTCCCTGAATCCTTCGCCTTGCGAGTAGCCGGCTTCTTCGGGGCCACTGGCTTGTTCGAGCCTGCGGGCGAGCCCTTGGCGCTGTCACTGTTCTGTGCAGCATTCGCCCCTTCAGCAGCTGAGTCGCTGGAGGCTGTCGACGCAGTCGATGCGGACTGTGCCTTCGTGGCGTCCGCCGACGCCTTATTTGCGGCCTTCTCGGCCGGCTGGCCCGAAGACTTCTGCGTGCTTGTCTCGTTGTGGGGAGAGGGGGCGGAGTGTCCGTTGCCCGTGGCGCCGTCGCCTGTGGCTGAATCCGCACCATCGGTGGAGGCAGCTTCTGATTCGCCCTCGAGGTCCCGGAAGATATCAGCCCATTTTCTGTCTACAGAGCCAGGATCCTCTTTGAACTTGTC
>DXGD01000316.1 GCA_019114115.1 Candidatus Nesterenkonia stercoripullorum | reverse complement strand
AGTGGATCCAGCGCAGCCTGGACCTCGGCTACACCGGCGGCATCGCCCTCGAGTACAAGCAGGACCGGTCCACTGCCTTCGACTGGCTGGCCGGCTAAGACCTCCCCATACGCATCTCAGAGAAGGATCACATCATGAGCACGAAAGTCGCATTCATCGGCCTGGGCATCATGGGCTACCCCATGGCGGAGAACCTCTTGAAGGCCGGCTACGACGTCACCGCCTACAACCGCTCACCGGAGAAGGCTCAGGCGCTGGCTTCCTCCGGAGGCAGGGCCGCAGCCAGTGTCGCCGAAGCGGTGCGCGAGGCCGAGGTCATCATCACGATGGTCCCGGATTCGCCCGACGTCGAAGAGGTCCTCACCGGTGAGGACGGCATCCTGGGCAACGCTGCTCAGGGGGCCCTGTGGGTCGACACCTCGACCATCCGTCCGGACGTCACTATGTCACTGGCTGAGCAGGCTCGGGAGCAGGGGCTGCGTCCCGTGGACGCGCCGGTCTCCGGTGGAGAGCAAGGCGCCATCGACGCCGCCCTGTCCATCATGGTCGGTGGATCGGAAGAGGACTTCGAGGCTGCCCGTCCCGTGCTTGAGGCCGTGGGCCGCACCATCGTACACGTGGGCCCCAGCGGCTCCGGGCAGACCGTCAAGGCTGCCAACCAGCTCATCGTTGCCGGCAACATCGGCATGCTCGCTGAGGCCCTGGTCTTCCTGGAAGCCCACCACGTCGACACCGACGCCGCGCTGAAGGTCCTCGGCGGCGGTCTGGCCGGCTCGAAGGTCCTGGACCAGAAGGGCCAGAAGATGCTGGACCGCTCCTTCGACCCAGGCTTCCGCCTCGAGCTGCACCACAAGGATATGGGCATCGTCACCGCCGCCGCCCGCGAAGCCGGCGTCGTCGCGCCGCTGGCTGCGCTGGTTGCCCAGCTGGTGGGCTCGACTGTCCGGCAGGGCAACGGCCACCTGGACCATTCCGGCCTTTTCACCATTGTGGAGCAGCTCTCCGGCCGCTCCGGAGATTCCTCTGACACCACTGGAGGTGGACGATGACCCGCATGCGCGCCGTCGACGCCGCTGTTCTGATCCTGGAGAAGGAAGGGTCGACTGAGACCTTCGGCCTTCCCGGAGCAGCCATCAACCCGTTCTACTCTGCGATGCGGGCCCACGGAGGCATTCGCCATACGCTGGCCCGGCACGTCGAAGGTGCCTCGCATATGGCCGACGGCTACACGCGTGCTCAGGCCGGCAACATCGGCGTCTGCATCGGCACATCGGGCCCCGCAGGCACGGACATGATCACCGGGCTCTACGCAGCGCAGGCCGACTCGCAGCCGATCCTGTGCATCACCGGTCAGGCTCCGGTCGCCGTGCTGGACAAAGAGGACTTCCAGGCCGTCGACATCGCCTCCATCGCGAAGCCAGTCACCAAGATGGCGAAGACCGTGCTCGAGGCTGCACAGGTTCCCGGAGTCTTCCAGAAGGCCTTCCAGCTGATGCGTTCCTCGCGCCCGGGTCCGGTGCTGATCGACCTGCCGCTGGACGTTCAGCTCACGGAGATCGATTTCGACATCGACACCTATGAGCCGCTGCCCGTGGCCAAACCCGCCGCTACACGCGCCCAGGCCGATAAGGTCCTGGACATGCTCGTGGCGGCCGAGCACCCGATCATCGTTGCCGGCGGCGGCGTCGTCAATGCTGATGCGGCCGATCAGCTGGTCGAGCTGGCGGAGTTGCTGCAGGTCCCGGTCAGCCCGACGCTTATGGCCTGGGGCTCCATCCCGGATGACCACCCGCTCGCCGCTGGCATGGTGGGCATCCAGACGCATACGCGGTATGGCAATGCCAGCTTCCTGGCCTCGGACTTCGTCCTGGGCATCGGCAACCGGTGGGCGAACCGCCACACCGGGGCGCTGGACACCTACCGCGCCGGACGGAAGTTCGTGCACATCGACATCGAGCCCACGCAGATCGGCCGGGTCTTCGCAGCCGACTACAGCGTGGTCTCCGACGCCGGCGCGGCCCTGTCCGCGCTGGTGGAGGCCGCGAAATCACGGCGCGACGCGGGCACCCTGCCCGACTACTCGTCCTGGGCCGATGAATGCACCCAGCGCAAGGGCACCTTGCACCGGAAGACGCACTTCACGGAGCAGCCGATCAAGCCTCAGCGTGTCTACGAGGAGATGAACTCTGCCTTCGGCCGTGACGTCACCTACGTGACGACGATCGGGCTGAGCCAGATCGCCGGGGCGCAGATGCTGCACTCCTACCGTCCTCGCTCGTGGATCAACGCCGGCCAGGCGGGTCCGCTGGGCTGGACCGGACCGGCAGCGCTGGGTGCGGTCCGGGCGAATGGGGATGCCCCTGTCGTCGCGCTCTCCGGTGACTACGATTTCCAGTTCATGGTCGAAGAGCTCGCCGTCGGTGCCCAGCATGGCCTCCCCTATGTCCATGTAGTGGTGAACAACTCCTACTTGGGCCTCATCCGGCAGTCACAGCGACCGTTCGATATGGACTACCAGGTCTCGCTGGCGTTCGAGAACATCAATGCCGACGCCACGGACCCGTCCTCGGGCTACGGCGTCGATCACGTGAAGGTGGCTGAGGGGCTGGGATGCAAGGCTCTGCGCGTCGAGGATCCCGAGCAGATCGGCGTCACCCTGCAGCGGGCGATGGAGCTGATGCGGGAGCACGGCGTTCCTGTCGTGGTCGAAGTGATCCTCGAGCGAGTCACCAATATCGCCATGGGAGCCGCGCTGGACAGCGTCAACGAATTCGAGGAACTCGCGCTCAGCAGCGAGGACTCCCCGACGGCGCTGTCCCCGCTCACGGCGGTCGACTGAGGGCCACCGCTCAAGAATCACCCCCTAAGAATCAATGCCTGAGATCACCGACTAGCACCTGACGAAGAACCACCACGGCGAAGGCCGGGGCCGGGGAGAATCCCCCAGCCCCGGCCTTCTTCGCGCACTGGGGAGAACGGGGAGGACAGAGGAAAAGCGGGGCCCTGCCCGGCCTGCAGCATCCTCGCTGCGGACCGGACAGGGCCCCGCTACACCTCGAGTGACTCGACTAGTCGACCTTGGCGGCCTCCACCACAGCAGCAGCGACGGTCTCCGCCACTTCCCGGTCGAAGACTGAGGGGATGATGTAGCCAGGGTTGAGCTCGCCTTCGTGAATGCAGTCGGCGATGGCGTGTGCCGCCGCGACCAGCATCTCGTTGGTGATGTCAGTGGCCCCGGCGTCGAGCAGCCCACGGAAGAACCCGGGGAAGGCCAGCACATTGTTGATCTGGTTCGGGAAGTCGCTGCGCCCGGTGGCGACCACAGCCGCGGTCCGTCCGGCCTCCTGGGGGTGAACCTCTGGGTCCGGGTTGGACATCGCGAAGACGATGGCGCCTTCGGCCATCCGGGCGACGTCGTCGCCGTCCAGAAGGTTGGGTGCGGAGACTCCGATGAACACGTCAGCCCCGACCACCGCTTCCTTGAGCGTGCCGCTGAAGCCCTCCTCGTTCGTGTTCTCGGAGATCCATTGCTTGTGGGAGTCAGTCTGCGACGTCCCAGGTGCGATCGCCCCGTTGCGGCCGCAGGCGACGATATGCCGTGCACCGGCGGTGCGCAGCAGCTGGATGATAGCGTGCCCAGCTGCCCCCACACCGGAGACGACGATGCGCGCCTCGGCGATGTCCTTGCCGACGACCTTCAGCGCGTTCTGCAGCGCAGCCAGCGTCACGATCGCGGTGCCGTGCTGATCATCATGGAAGACGGGGATATCGAGCTCATCACGCAGCCGGGCTTCGATCTCGAAGCAGCGGGGTGCAGAGATGTCCTCCAGATTGATGCCGCCATACGCCGGTGCGATGGCCTTGCAGATCGAGATGATCTCCTCGGTGTCCTGGGTGTCCAGGGCGACCGGCCAGGCATCGACGCCGGCGAATTCCTTGAACAGGACCGCTTTGCCCTCCATGACCGGCATCGAGGCCTCCGGGCCGATATTGCCCAGCCCGAGCACCGCCGAGCCATCGGTGACGACGGCAACGGTGTTGCGCTTGATGGTCAGCCGCCGGGCATCCGACTTGTCCTTCGCAATGGCCTGGCACACTCGCGCCACTCCCGGGGTGTAGGCCCGGGAGAGATCATCGCGGGTGCGCAGCGGGACTGTCGGCGTGGATTCGATCTTGCCGCCCAGGTGCAGCAGGAACGTCCGGTCAGAGACCTTGGCGACGTCCACGTCCTTCATGGAGCCCAGCGCCTTGGCGATCTCCTCAGCGTGATCGGCGTTCCTCGTGTCACACGTGACATCGATGACGAGGCCGTTCTGGGTGGATTCGATGACGTCCAGCGCTGTCAGAGCTGCTCCTGCCTGCGCCAGCGTGGCGGCGATATCAGTGGAGACGGTGAAGCTTGCTGGAGTCGACGCTCTCAGGGTGATGGAGTACCCGGGACTGGGGGTAGCCATGTCAGATCCTCTCGGTAAGGGGTGATTCAGACACGTCCTGAAGCAGAAGATCTCCAGAGCACTACACCCTGTTTTCCGCATAGTGGATACAACTGTCTGTATAGTGGAATATACGCCAGCGCGGCGCTGTGATCAAGCACTTGTGTGCGATCCGTCGCCCACCGAGCCGCGAAGTCTTGACGAAAGGTCTCACCTGGGCGCATACTCAAGGTTATCGTATAGCGAAACATCAATTTCGTATTGTGGAAGCTATTCACGACGCCGCAGGCCTTAGGAGGGACATCATGACGACGACTCCAGCACCCGAGAATCATCCGGACGGCATACCCGGCCCTCGCCGCACTATGTCTGACTTGTTCGGCGAATCAGATGATCCGGACTTCTCAGCCCGCATCAGCGCCTCGGGCGAGGACTCCCCCGCGATCTGCTCAGTCCCAGGACTCCGCCGGATCTTCCCGCAGTGCCGCTGACACCGGCCTGCAACCCAGAACCTTCTAGGGCTTGCTGAAATGCTCACGCAGGTGCTGGAGATCGGCGCGGGCGGCTATCGCTGCCGGAATACCCCCAGGGCCCATCACGCCGGAGCAGGCTCTGACTCTGAAGGGCGGGCGCAGACCGCACTGGCGTCGCCGTCGAACGCTCGGCGCCGCACTCGCTCGATAGCATTGCCGACTGCCCCCTCGCGCACGGCGTCCGCACCGAGCTCCGAGGCCGTGATCTCAAGCCACGGAGCATGAATATAGGCGTGGAGCTTCTCCTTGGCCGCTTTGGCCACGTCGTGCAGGGCAGGAGCCACGGCACCGGAGACGATGATGCGATCCAGGTCGAGCAGGCCGGTGAGCACTGCGCACACGCGGGCTAGGCGATCGGCCAGAGCGTCCATGATCTGCAGGGCGAGGGCGTCGCCGTCGTCCGCTGCGGAAAAAACATCCTGAGCCGTCACCTGCTCCGCCTCCTTCCCCGCCAGCGCTGAAACCTGCGACGACGACGGTGACTCCGCGGCAGCGCAGGCCCCCTCCGCTGCGGCTGGGCACGCGACCTCGCGCAGGCCCTCCTTAGCCAGCTCGCGGGCCCAGCGCCCCAGGCCCAGCGTCGATTCAACACCGGTGACCAGCTCCAGCATTCCGAGCTCACCGGCTCCGCCGCGACGCTGGCGCAGCAGCGACCCCTCCACCATGATCCCGGCACCCATGCGCTCACCCGAGAGCAGCGCAGCAAACGACGAGTCGGCGCTGGCTGGATTGCGAGACAGCTCGGCCACGGCGGCGAGGTTGGCGTCGTTCTCCACCATGCAGTCCCACCCTCGCTGGGTCCCCAGCGATGCGAGGTCGGAATTCATCCGGTCCCAGAAGTCATTCACCCCAGTCGGTGAACGACCGTGCACATCGACCGGTGCCGGGACGCCGAGAGTCACAGCGCCAATCGCGCGCTCCGGCACTGCGGCGTCCTGCAGCGCCTCCTGCACCACATCGAGGATCTGCTGGCGGCGCTCGTCACCGGTGTGACGATCAGCATCGTGAAACCTCGGATCCAGCACGCGCTGGGCCGCGCCGATCCTGGACCCGCGCAAGTCATTCACCGAGGCTGAGAGGCGGTGCTGGCCGGCGTCGACGCCGATCACGAAGCACGCCTCGTGCCGGAACGCGTAGCGCAGTGCGGGACGCCCCTTCACATACACCCCGGCTTGCCGCGCATTCTCCACGACCTCCAGCCACCCCTGCTCGGTCAGCTCACGGCACAGCGCCAGCACTGTGGCACGGGTCAGGCCAGTGGCCTGGATCAGCTCAGTGGCCGTAGTCGGCTCGGCGTCCCACATATGCTCCAGCACCCGCTGCGCATTCATCTTGCGGAGCAACTGCGGCGAGCTCGCTGAAACGGTGGTCGTGTGCGCCTTCATGACCTCCTGAACCTCCCTGACTCGAGCATGACCTGAATGAACAGTATTGCACTGCTTTATATTTAGAGGCTATATTTAGAATCAAGATCAAATCATGTGCTCTACACCACACGAGGGAGCAGGATGTTCTCAGCACGGCGTCGCGGTCATCACCCGTCCACTCACACCCCCCGACCCAGTGCACTGGCGCCGAGTGCGCTGAGGTCGAGTGCATCGACGGCAAGCCCCCTGAGCAGGCGCACGCTGCTCGGCACCACCGGCGCCACGGCCCTGGCGGCAGCGCTGAGCGGATGCACCGGATCGCTCGGCGGCGGCGGCACAGCAGACATATCGTTCCACCAGTCCAAACCAGAGGTCATCCCCTACTTCGGCGATCTGCTCGCGGAGTTCAACGAGGAGAATCGCGGCAGCATCCGCGTCTCCCACGACACCGCCTCGGGACTCTCGGCCGGCTTCGCCCGCGGGAATCCCCCGGACCTGGGCTGCCTCAACTACAACTACGAGATGGTGCACTTCCAGGAACGCGGCGCGCTGCGCGATGTGTCCGACGTCGTGAACGAGTTCGACATCCGCCCCTCGATCCAGGATCTCGTAGATCAGTACCCCACCTACCCAGGACGCACCAGCGTCATCCCCTACTCGATGATGGCCGCCGCGGTGCTGTACAACGAGGAGATCTTCGCCGAGCACGACCTGGAGGTCCCGACGACGTTCAGCGAGTTCATCGACGTCTGCGAAACCCTCGAGGAGAACGGCGTCACCCCGCTCTACTCCACCTACGGCGACCCCTGGACGGTCGCTCAGGGCATCATGGACTATAGCCTGGGCGGAGCCATCGACGTCGCAGGCTTCTTCGAAAGGCTCCACGCCCAAGGCGAAGACGCCGGACCCGACTCCGAGGTCTCCTTCTCCAAGGACTTCCGTGAGCCGCTTGAGAAGATGCTGCAGATCTCCGCGTTCTCTCAGCCCGGCGCAGCCAGCAGGTACTACGGCGACGGCAACGCCGCCTTCGCCCGCGGGGACGCTGCCATGTACTTCCAGGGCCCCTGGGCGCTCAACGACATCGCCACGGCGAACCCCGACGCCTCCATCGGCATCTTCCCGCTGCCGATGACGGAGAACCCCGAGGATCGCAAGGTGCGCGTGAATCTGGACCTCGCACTGTGGATCCCCGAGGACTCGAACCACCCCGAGCAGGCCAGAGAGCTCGCCCGCTGGCTCATGGACCCTGACATCGCTGATCCCTACAACCAGGACAACCTCGCCTTCGGAGTTCGCGAGGACTCCCCCGACGTCGAGGACCCTCGCCTCAAGGACCTCCAGACCTACGTCGATCGCGCAGCGTTCTACCAGGGCGTCTCCAAGGCGATACCGCTGACGATCCCCTTCGAGAACTACTCCCAGGGCATCGTGACTGGCCAGAGCCTGGAGAACACGCTCCGCACACTGGACGAGGACTGGGCCCGGCTGGCCCGCCGCTGATGGCCCGGACAGAACTGATGAGGACTTCCCATGACCACGACCACTGATACAGCAACCCGGCCACCGACGGCCATCGACGGGGCCAAGGGCACCGCCGGCTCGGGTGGCGCAGCACGCCGCGACCCCCGTCCACGACGTGTTGACCGCACGCACTTCATGTTCCTGATCCCCGCCCTGGTGCTGTTCACCCTGGCGATCACCGTGCCGGCCGTGACCGGCATCTTCTACAGCTTCACCGACTCCATCGGCTTCGGCGAGTTTTCCTTCGTGGGCCTGAACAACTATCTGGTGCTGTTCAGCGACCCCGCCATCCTCAGCTCCTACGGCTTCACCATCGGTGTGGCACTGTCCACTGTGGTGCTGGTCAATGTCGCGGCCCTCGCTCTGGCTATCGGACTGACCAGCCATATCCGGGCGAAGACGGCACTGCGCACGGTCTTCGTCATGCCGATGGTCGTCTCCGGCATCATCATCGCCTTCGTCTTCCAGTTCATCTTCTCCAACACCCTGCCCGCCGCAGCAGGGGTCCTGGGAATAGGCTTTCTGGAAGAATCCATCCTGGCGAACCCGAGCCTGGCCTGGATCGCTATCGTCCTGGTCACCGCCTGGCAGGCGACGCCGCAGGCAATGCTCATCTACATCGCGGCATTGATGACCGTCCCCAAGGATGTCTACGAGGCCTCCGCCATCGACGGCGCCTCCCCCTGGAAGCAGCTGCGCAGCATCACGCTCCCGCTCATCTCCGGATTCGTGCTGATCAACGTGATCATCGGCTTCAAGGACTTCCTGGCCACCTACGAGATCATCGTCGGCCTGACCGACGGGGGACCGGGCACCGCGACCCGATCGGTGGCCATGACCATCTTCACCGGCTTCGAGAACGGCGACTACGCCTACCAGATGGCCAACTCGACCATATTCTTCCTGATCACCCTGGGTATCGCGCTCATCCAGCTGCGCCTGACCCGAGGAAGCGCGAGGATCTGATGACACTTCCCACCACCGCCCCCGGCGGAGCAGCCAGCCTGACACGGCAGAAACGAGGAGCCGGTGAGCGCGTCGCCGCTCGCGAGGGCAAGCGCTTCAACTGGGGCACAACGCTCCTGCTGGCCGCCGCATCGCTGACGGTGCTGCTCCCCTTCTTCGTCACCATCTCCATGGCCTTCAAGACCGGCGAGCAAGCAGTCGACGGCGAAGCGTTCTCGCTGCCCTCACCATGGAGCCTCGAAGGCATCACGACCGCCTGGGAGCTGACGAACTTCCCGCGGGCCTTCACGATCTCCATCCTGATCACCCTGGCCGCCGTCGCGGGAACGATTCTGCTCGCCGCGATGGCCTCGTTCGCGATCTCCCGCAACTGGGACAGGAAATTCTTCCGGTACTCGTTCTTCTACCTCCTCGGCGCGATGTTCCTGCCATTTCCGGTGCTGGCGCTGTCCCAGGTGAAGCTGACAGGTATCGTAGGACTAGATAACCCCGTCGGTGTCGCCATCCTGCACATCAT
>DXGD01000315.1 GCA_019114115.1 Candidatus Nesterenkonia stercoripullorum | reverse complement strand
GGGCCGGGACTCTCGCCGGCGGATATCGTTCCCGCGTATAAGTCGGCTTCCGAAGTGGACCAGCTCGCCCATGAGGACGGGACATTCGGCATTACGGCGACGATCTCCCACCCGGGCAGCATCACAGAGCTTTACTACGGCCGCATCAAGGGCCCGCAGCTGCAGCTGACGACCGATGCGATCATGCGCGGAGAGCATGCTGCGGAATACGAGGGCGCCACCCGCATGTTCGGACTGGTGAACAGCCAGCTGTTCTGGCGGTGGGATGTGCGTGAGGCTGGCGGCGATTTCGTGCCGCATGCTTCGGCCATTCTGAATCGCGTCGCTGAGTCTGACTGAGGCTGCTCCTTAGCGTCGGCACCGGCCAGGGCGGGCCTTCAGCACCCGGAGCCTGTTGCCTGGAAGGGGCAGATCGGCAGCTGGCCGGACAATTCTCACCGTCATCGCGACGGTGCCCATCTCGAGGAGTTTTCGATGACTGAGAACCCACAGGACGAACAGGCGATCTACCGTTCACCTCTGCTGCATCGTCAGGGAGCGGTGGCGGCCGCTGGCGCCGACGCCGGCACAGCGGACCATTACGGACAGCCGGTGCGGGAGCAGCGTGAGCTGGCTGCTGGGCGGGCGCTGGTCGATCTCTCGCAGCGCAGCGTGGTCACGGTGAGCGGGCCGGATCGGCTCAGCTGGCTGACGACGCTGTCCTCGCAGCAGCTGACGAACCTGTCCCCTGGGGAGTCAGCGGAAGCCTTGCTTCTGGACATCTCCGGCAGGATCGAGCACGACGTCGCCGTCGTCGACGATGGCCAGACGGTCTGGCTCTTCACAGAGGCCGACCACGGGGCGGCACTGTTCTCCTGGCTCGATTCGATGCGCTTCGCCCTGCGGGTGGGGGTGCAGGATCGCAGCGCGGATGTCGCCGTGCTGGGTTCGGTCGGCGAGCTTCCCAGCGCAGCTCTGCAGCTGATCGGGGACCAGCAGATCAGCTGGGATGACCCGTGGCCTCAGCTGGGAGCGGGAGCGCAGAGCTACGCGATGGTGCCGGAGGAGGACCATCCCGGCGCCGGCTGGGACTGGCGTCTCACGGCCCTGCCCCGTCGGCAGCTCGACGATGTCGTCGATGCGGCGCTGGAGGCAGGCTGGACGCTTGCCGGGGCCGGCGCCTATGAGGCGCTGCGCCTGGCCGCATGGCGCCCTCGGCTGGCGCAGGAAGTCGACGAGAAGGCCATCCCGCACGAACTCGACCTGATTCGTACCGCCGTTCACCTGTCGAAGGGCTGCTATCGCGGTCAGGAGACGGTGGCGAGGGTGCACAATCTGGGCCATCCGCCGCGCCGCCTCGTCTTCCTCCAGCTGGATGGAAGCGAGCATACGCTGCCGCGTGCCGGCTCAGATGTGCTTGCCCCCTCCGCGGAGACCCGGGATCGTGCTCGCACCGATCCGGCCGGAAACCTGGCAGGTGAGCGCTCGGTAGGCCGGGTCACCTCAGTCGCGCGGCACCACGAAATGGGCCCCATCGCCTTGGCCGTGGTCAAACGCCGCGTCGATCCGGAGGCTCCCCTGGTGGTCCGGGACGACTCGGCCGACGGCGATGAAGACGCTCCGGCTACGTACTACGCGGCGGCTCAGGAGCCCATCGTGCGGCCCGACGCCGGCCAGGCAGTCGGCCGCCCCAAAGGCGACTTCCTGCGCACCCCGCGCCGATGAGCGTCAGGCCGAAGGCGAGGGGCAATGCCAGCCCCGCCCGCTAGTCCAGCGCGACGGTGGTCTGAGAGCCTGCCTGCTCGAAGCCCAGGCTGAGTCCCAGGCGCAGCGAGCCGGCGGATTCCGCGGCCGCACGCCACTGCGGGATGAGCCCGTCGGCGAACGCCTCTTCGGCCGCGACGGCGGCGATATAGCGTCCCAGTCCCATCCCGCGGCGATCCGGCCGGGTCATCACGCCGATCTGGGCCAAGACATGCGACCATTCCTCACGCCCGGCGGCGGCGACAGCGCGACCGTCGTCGTGGCCTTCGGCGACGAGGCTCACGGCCCAGTCCGGAGCCACCAGGCCGGATGCCGCCACGTCATCGGCAGGGCACTCCGTGCGCAGCTGGTCGAGGTGTTCGGACTCGAAGGAAACGCTGGCGTAGTCGGCCGGTGCCAGCTCCGGAGGCTCCTCGGCGTAGAGCAGATGGGCTTCGCCCATGCTGCGGGCACCGGGATAGGCGCGGCGCACGATCTCGAGCAGGACGGTCTCCAGCTCCAGCTCCTCGTCCTGCAGCCGGTGAGCTGCGGCGAGGACGTCAGCGGGGCCATAGGCAATGGAATGTCCGAAGAGCTGGACGAAGGTGACCGTGGCCGCCTCGTCGTCGACGACGTCGATCCGGCGCCCGGCCGGCTGGCCCAGGAGCGCAGAGTCCTCCAGTCCCAGCATGCGTGCCCAGGCCAGGCCGATGATGCTGCGGGTGTGCTCACTGAGCACCATTCACCTGCCGAACAGGATCTGGGCTTCGGCGTAGCGTTCCGGCGGGACGCTCTTGAGCCCGTCCAGGGCCTCAGCCAGATTGACGGTGGCGATCTCGGTGCCCAGCAGCGCAGCCATATGCCCCCAGGCTTCCTCGTGCACGAGGTCCAGGGCCTTGATGCCGAATCGAGTGGCCAGCACGCGGTCATATCCGGTCGGATTGCCGCCGCGCTGGATGTGCCCCAGCGTGGTGTTTCGCGTCTCGATGCCGGTGCGCGCCTCGATCTGGTGGGTGACCCATTCACCGATGCCGCCCAGCCGGGGACGGCCGTCGTCCTCCTGGCCCTTGCCCGCCATCGCGGCATCGTAGCCTTCTGGGATGAACCCTTCTGCGACGACGATCAACGGCGAGCGGCCGCGGGAATGGACCTGCTCAGCCCACTCGCAGACCTGGTCGATGGTGATGCGCTGCTCCGGGATGAGGATCGCGTGGGCTCCGGCGGCCATGCCCGAGTGCAGGGCGATCCAGCCCACATGGCGTCCCATGACCTCGGCCACCATGGCGCGGTGGTGGGACTCGCCGGTGGTCCGCAGCCGGTCCATGGCATCGGTAGCGATGGAGATGGCAGTGTCGAAGCCGAAGGTGTAGTCCGTGCCGCGCAGGTCGTTGTCGATCGTCTTGGGCACGCCCACCACCGGGATGCCGTCCTCAGCGAGCCGCCGTGCGCCTGCCAGCGTGCCTTCTCCGCCGATCGCGATGACGGCGTCGATCCCATGACGCTTGAGTTGCGCGGCGATCTTCTCCGGGCCACCGCCTGGGTGGTTATAGGGATGAGTGCGCGAGGTGCCGAGGATCGTCCCGCCCACACGGGCGAGACCGCGGACATCCTGCCTGCTCAGCTCGATGTAGTCGCCTTCGATCAGGCCGCGCCAGCCTCCGCGGAAGCCCACGAATTCATCACTGAAGCTCTTGATCCCGTGCAGCACCGCAGAGCGGATGACTGCGTTGAGCCCCGGGCAGTCTCCTCCGGATGTCAGCAGACCTATTCGCATCATGCACCTCGACCTTCCCGTACGGCATAGATATCAGGCCGGGCGATCGCCCGGCGATAGCTGAACTGGCGTCATCGGCAGGAACGGTGCCAGTCTACGCGGTGACGCGAGGATATGTGCGGGAATCCGCTCTAGGAGGTGCCCAGCAGGTCCTGAATGCGGCGGACGCCCTTGAGGAGGTCATCGTCGCCGAGGGCGTAGGACAGGCGCAGGAACCCGCTGGGCCCGAATGCTTCCCCGGGCACCACGGCGACCTGGGCGTTCTTCAGGATCACTTCAGCCAGCTCCGCCGAGGTCTCCGGCGTGACACCCTCGACCGGACGCCCGAGGGCTCCGCGAACGTCCACATAGGCGTAGAAGGCGCCCTCCGGCGTCGGGCAGGAGAAGCCCGAGACAGCATTGAGCTCCTCGACGATCACCTGACGACGCCGGTCGAAGGCGGCCTTCATCTCCTGCACTGCATCCTGCGGACCGGTGATCGCTGCCAGAGCCGCCATCTGCGAGACGTTGGCGACATTCGACGTCGCGTGCGATTGCAGGTTGGCGGCCGCCTTGATGATGTCAGTCGGGCCGACCATCCAGCCGACCCGCCAGCCGGTCATCGCATAGGTCTTGGCGACGCCGTTGAGGATGACGACCTGGTCCTGCAGCCCCGGCACCGAGGCGATCGAGGTGAACGGGGCGTCCTCGCTGTAGGTCAGGTTCTCGTAGATCTCGTCAGTGACGACCCACAGTCCGCGTTCGGCGGCCCAGCGCCCGATCTCCCGTACCTGTTCCGGCGGGTAGACAGCACCTGTCGGGTTCGACGGCGAGACGAATACCAGAACCTTCGTGCGTTCGGTCAGAGCCTGTTCCAGCTGGTCCACGGTCACCAGGTAGCCCTGTTCCGGTCCGGCGAAGACGTCGACGGCCCGGCCTCCGGCCAGCGCGATGGACTCCGGATAGGTAGTCCAGTACGGAGCAGGCAGCAGCACCTCGTCACCCGGGTCCAGCAAAGCGGCGAACGTGTTGTACACCGCCTGCTTCCCGCCATTGGTGATCAGCGTGTTGGCCGCTTCGGCAGGATAGTGCGAATCCCGTTGCGTCTTCGCTGCGACGGCTTCGCGCAGCTGCGGCAAGCCCGCAGCGGGGGAGTAGCGGTGGAACTTGGGGTCCCTGGCAGCCTCGACGGCGGCGTCGACGATATGCTCCGGCGTCGGAAAATCCGGCTCGCCTGCACCGAAACCGATCACGTCCTCCCCGGCTGCTTTCATGGCCTTGGCGGCGGAGTCCACGGCGAGGGTCGCTGATTCCGCGATGGAGCCGATGCGACGGGAGACTCTGGAACGTGGGGAGGTCATGGCTTCGGTCCTCAATTCTCAGCTGCTGGGTACTCTGCTGCTGGGTACTGTGCTGGGTGCTCTGGAGTATTCTCGAAAACGGCCAGCCCATGCCGGCGAGCGGGTCGCGGCCCGGGCGCCTCGTGCAGGCGGAATCCACACTACCGGTTTGTCAGCCCTTCTGCCGGAGCGTAGAATCAGATCTCGGTGTTTCAGACGCCTCGACCGGCTGTGCCTTGAGCATGCCCTGGGTGCACCTGCTTGAGCACATGTGCTGCAGCAGATCCGGTCATGGCGGATGAGCTCCGCTGGGCTGGGCCGTGTGTCAACGGCTCTACCTAGGGCAGTGGCGCAATTGGTAGCGCAACGGTCTCCAAAACCGTAGGTTGCAGGTTCGAGTCCTGTCTGCCCTGCGACCATATCCGTGACCAGATGGAGTGTGGCGTGTACCAGACGCCTTCGGCTGACGTGCAGAGCAGCAGCCCTGGCGGAGGAGGTCCGCGAGGGCCATTCGGCAAGCTCGGCCTATTCCTCCGGCAGGTCTTCGACGAGCTGCGCAAAGTCGTCGTGCCCACCCGGCGGGAGCTGCTGAACTACACGCTGGTGGTGCTGGTGTTCGTGATCATCGTGATCCTGATCGTCACCGGGCTCGATTGGCTGTTCAGCAATGCAGCTGAGCAGATCTTCGGCGGTGGCGGTTCCCCGGAGCCAGCACAGCCTGCGCCGTAGGACGCTTCAGACCGCAGAACTGCGGGGTCGACCAGCCCGCGCCGCGTCACTTCCCACCACCGACGGTAGTGTGGAGTGAGCACAGGGTGTGCAGAGCACCTCCGACGCCGTCGCCGTCGAACCGTAACCGTGAACCGCATACGCACCATCGAGAGCAGGAGAACAGTGTCTGACGAGAATCCTTCACAGCAGACCGGGGCCGAGGCCGCGGAGGCCGAGGAGACCGCCGTGTCCGCCGTGGCGGAAGAGGCTGCTGCCCCTGCCGTCGATGACGCCGTCGCGCAAGACGTTCCTGTAGAGGAAGTCCCCGAAGAGGAAGTTCCTGAAGAGGAGAAGAGCTACGAGCAGCGCGCTGAAGAGCTGCGCTCGACGCTGCGCCGGCAGCTCGGGGACTGGTACGTGGTCAACACCTATGCCGGATACGAAAAGCGCGTGAAGTCCAACCTCGAGACTCGCATCCACACCCAGGACATGGAAGACAACATCTTCGAGATCCAGGTGCCCATGGAAGAGGTCGTCGAGATCAAGGGCACGCAGCGCAAGATCGTGAACCGGGTGCGCATCCCGGGCTACGTCATCGTGCGCATGGAGCTCACCGACTCCTCCTGGGGAGTCGTGCGCCACACCCCTGGCGTCACGGGATTCGTCGGCAACGCCCACGACCCTCACCCGCTGACCACCGACGAGGTCTACGACATGCTCGCAGAGCACTTGCTGGGCAAGCCGGATGCGCCGAAGAAGGCAGCGGCCGATGACGGCCAGTCTGCTTCAGCCGCAGCGGCCAGCGATGTCACCGTGGACTTCGAGGTCGGAGAGTCTGTCACTGTCACCGACGGGCCCTTCGCCACGCTGCCGGCGACGATCTCGGAGATCCAGCCGGACAGCCGTCAGCTGGTGGTCCTGGTCTCGATCTTCGAGCGCGAGACGCCAGTGACCCTGAACTTCAACCAGGTGGAGAAGATCTACTGATCGACATTCCATCTCCTGATCTTTCGGGATCCCGGGGTGCTTTGCCCGTGGGTCCCGATTCGGTCGTCTAGCCAGGACGGCCGCGCCCTGCGCTCACGCTCCTGTGGCGGCAGGGAAACCCGCAAGAACAAAGGACGCTTTCAATGGCCCCGAAGAAAAAAGTCTCCGGCCTGATCAAGCTGCAGATCCAGGCAGGTGCCGCTAACCCGGCGCCGCCGATCGGACCTGCACTGGGTCAGCACGGTGTCAACATCATGGAATTCTGCAAGGCTTACAACGCCGCGACTGAGGCTCAGCGCGGCAATGTGATCCCTGTGGAGATCACGGTCTACGAAGACCGTTCATTCACCTTCGTCACCAAGACCCCGCCGGCAGCCGAGCTGATCAAGAAGGCAGCCGGCGCCGCGAAGGGTTCCAGCGTGCCGCACACCGATAAGGTGGGTTCGCTCAGCCAGGCGCAGGTGGAGGAGATCGCCCAGACGAAGATGGAAGACCTCAATGCCAATGACATGGCAGCGGCTTCCAAGATCATTGCCGGCACCGCCCGGTCGATGGGCATCACAGTAGAGAGCTGATCGCCCGGCCAGCTGGTTCTGCCTGTGAGCAGCACCGCTGGACGACCGCCCAGGGCGGTCACGCACATATTGAGTGGGAAGGGCCCAGCGCGGCCCGCACACCACGACTGCTAAGGAGAACACCGCAGATGGCACAGCGCAGCAAAGCATATCGGGCAGCCGCCGCCAAGATTGGCGAGGACGCTGTCTACTCCCCGACTGAGGCAATCGCCTTGGCCAAGGAGACCAACCCCTCGAAGACGGACGCCACGGTCGAGGTCGCACTGCGGCTCAGCGTGGACCCCCGCAAGGCCGATCAGATGGTCCGCGGAACCGTCAACCTGCCGCACGGCACGGGTAAGACCGCTCGCGTGGTCGTCTTCACCCAGGGGGATAACGCAGCCAAGGCTGAAGAGGCCGGAGCTGACTACGTCGGCGCGGACGAGCTGATCGCTCAGGTGGCCGCCGGATGGACGGACTTCGACGCCGCCGTCGCCTCACCAGACATGATGGGCAAAGTCGGCCGGCTCGGCAAGATCCTCGGTCCACGCAACCTGATGCCGAACCCGAAGACCGGCACGGTCACCCCGGATGTGGCTAAGGCTGTCACCGACATCAAGGGCGGCAAGATCGACTTCCGCGTCGACAAGCACTCCAACCTGCACTTCATCATCGGTAAGACGAGCTTCGACGCTCAGCAGCTCGCTGAGAACTACGCGGCCGCTCTCGATGAGGTGCTTCGCTTGAAGCCTTCCGCTTCGAAGGGCCGTTACATCCAGAAGGCCACGGTGACGACGACGTTCGGTCCGGGCATCGGGGTCGACCCCAACGTGACCAAGGTCCTGCCCACGGGCTGACCTCACGGACGACCATACGAAAGCGCTCCTGTGCCCACTCGGTGCAGGAGCGCTTTTGCGTGTGCTTCGAGGAAGCTGCTGGCCATTTCGGGCCAGTGAGCACGAACGCCGAGGTCACAGCCGATCCGCTGGGGTAATGTAGGGTGCAGCTGGACGGCCCAGGGCTCGTGAGCCGGGTCTCCTCCCTCAATCATCCCCCCTGAAAGGCGATCTATGGCCACGACAATTGTGACGGGTGTAGACCCAAGCCAGACGGCGCTCGTAGCTGCGGAGAAGGCAGCGGCACTAGCCGATGGCCTGGATGCGACGCTTCACGTGATCTGTGGCTACAGCGTCAGCATGTCGGAGACGATGCACACGCTGCAGCGGACGAACAACCCCTCCACGTACCACCAGCTGGTCACGCGGCAGGCCGATTCGGCGCAGGGAACCGCCGATGCTGTCGCCGAGGCGCTGCGCGGTATGTTCCCCGAGCTGGAAGTCGTGGCCAGCGCTGTCGAGGGAGCTCCTGCGGACGTTCTCACGAGTGAGGCGGACCGGCTCAACGCTGAGATCATCGTCGTGGGCAATAAGGGCGTGCAGGGGCCAGCCCGTCTGCTGGGCAGCATCGCTCGCACTGTGGCCACTGAGACGAACTGCGATCTCTATATCGTGAACACGCTTCCGCGGAGGAACTGACCTGGCAGGCCCGAGTCGGGACGCCAATCACCTGGGAGGGGCGAAAGATCATGAGACCCCGCACTGTCGTGGTGCTCGGCGACTACGAGGGAGTGCTTGCGCCTGCGCTCGGAGGCCTGCTGGGCGAGCAGTTCACTGTCACCGGGTACGGCGACTCCGAGACCGATGAATCGGTCCTGGCCACGCGCCTGGAGGGCGTCAAGGTCGTCGTCGTCATCCGGGAGCGTATTCCGTTGAGCAGCGCATTGGTGGGGAGTCTTCCCGCGCTGGATCTTCTGGTCACGACGGGCCGTGGCAATACAGTGATTCCTCACGATGGCCCTCCGCTGCTCGGCACCCGCTCTCTGCCCAGTTCTGCCGCCGAGCACGCCTGGGCGCTGATGCTCAGCCTAGCCCGCGACATCGGCGGCCAGCAGGCTCGATTGCGGGCCGGCCACTGGCAGGACGCCCTAGGTATGGGATTGGAAGGACGGACGCTGGGTCTGGTGGGGTTCGGGCGCATCGCGGGCAGGGTGGCTCGCATCGCGCGCGCCTTCGATATGCGGGTCCTGGCCTACAGTCGTTCGCTCGACGCAACGGAAGCAGCATCTCACGATGTCGAATACGCCCCTCTGGATGAGTTGATGGCGGCTTCGGATATCGTCTCCCTGCATGCGCAGCTCAACTCCTCTTCACGCGGGCTCATCTCGGCGCAGCTGATTGAGGCGATGCAACCTCATGCGTTGCTGGTCAATACCGCCCGGTCGGGACTCGTCGACGGGACGGCAGTCGAGCGCGCTCTGAGCGAGGGGCAGATCGGCGGTTTCGCCCAGGATGTCTTCGACGAGGAACCGCTGCCGG
>DXGD01000314.1 GCA_019114115.1 Candidatus Nesterenkonia stercoripullorum | reverse complement strand
AATCGACGATCTCACGTGGCGCTCCGCTGGTCACCGTCACCCACGATGAGACGGTGGCCTCCCGGTGCTCACGGCTGATCAGGCTGCAGGACGGAGGGGTCGTCTACGACTCTGCAGAGGCCTCGGAGCCGGAGAGGGTGCCAGGAGCAGCGCCGGGCGCAGCACAGGAAGCATCCAGCCAGACATGGCACGCGGGGTCACCGGGAGCCGGAGCATGACACGGCTGTTCCTCTCCAGGCTCTTCTCCCAGCGCGACATCTGGGTGCTGCCGATCGTCGCTTTCGCGATCACCAGCGGTATCGCGTTCTGCGTTGTCGCCGGCTCGGTGTTCTTCTTCACCATCGATTCCCGGCTGCAGAGCCCCGAACTGGTCGGGTTCTACTCGGTCCTGGCGGGCTTGGCCCTGGTGCTGCTGGTCGTGCCGATGATTTCGCTGATGAGCTCCTCGGCGCGCTTGCTGGCCCGGCGACGGGACGAACGGCTCTCCAGCCTGCGCCTGCTGGGCGCACGCTCCCGGCTCATCCTGCGCCTGGCGCTGACCGAATCGATGGTCCTCGCCGGTATCGGGGTCACGCTCGGCGTCGGCGTCTATGCGCTGCTCATGCCGCTGGTCGCGCAGCTGCGCTTCGGAGGCGGCCCTATCGGGATGGAGGGCATCTGGATGGGCGTCGGGCCGCTGGCCCTCGCCTATGTCGCTCTGCTGGTCTTGGCTGCACTTGCGGCGATGTCGGGTCTGCGACGCATCTCGATCACTCCCTTGGGCGTGCGGACCAGGACGCTCCCGGCGCGCGTGCACTGGATCCGTGTCGCGCTGGTCTTCGCGGCGCTGATCCTCAGCCAGGTGCTGGCGCAGATGATGGGTGTCGGGGGACAGGCCGCAGTGCTTGTCATGGTCGTGGCAGCGATTGTGGTGCCGCTGCTCGGGGTCCAGTTCGCGGGACCCTGGGTGCTGAAGCTGGTGACCAGGTGGCAGTTGCGCCGGGCCCACACTGCGGAGCGCCTCATCGCCGCCCGCAATGTGCTGGAGTCTCCGCAGCAGATGTGGCGCCAGGTGGGAGGCGTCTCTGTGGTGACATACGTCGGCGTGATCGTGGCCAGCGGGGCGGCGATGATGAACGCGGTCCAGGGCAGCGGGGTGACCGGCGATGACGCCATGCTGGTGGCTGACATTCAGCTCGGGGTGTGGCTGACGCTGGGCATCGCCTTCCTCATGTCGGCGTGCTCGGTGGGGATCAATCAGTCTGCTCAAGTCATCGACCGCGCCCCGCTCTATGCCTCCCTGCATCGCATGGGCTTCGGCATCGAGCAGCTCAACGCCGTCCGCAGGCTGTCGGTCATGCGCTCGCTGGCGGTGGTCATGGTCATCGCCCTAGTAGCGGCCCTGCTCACGGCGCTTCCGCTCATCGGAGCCTCCATCGTGCTGTCGCCGGTGACGGCCGGCATATCCTTCGGCGTGCTGATCCTCGGGGTGCTCCTGGTCCGCGGCGGGGTGTCGGTGACATCTCCGGCCATGCGCCGGGCCGTCAGCGCACAGTGATCCGCACTGGCTAGGCTAGGGGCATGGATTCTGATGCTGGGTCGCCGGTCAACGCCACGTCAGGGGCAGCATCGGAAACGCGCGCGGCCGGGGAGCCTCCCCCTGGAGAGCCGTCTGCCGGGCAGACCCGCATCGTGCTCACGCGTCACCCGGGCCAGGCAGGGGCCATGGAGCCCGAACTTCGCGCCGCAGGCTTCCGGGTGGATTTCATGCCCCTGACGGAGCAGCGGCTCCCGCGGGACACCGCCCTGCTCCGCTCTGAGATCTCCCGCCTGGCCTCGGGAGACTATGACTGGCTGGTTCTGACCAGCGCCAATACAGTACGGGCTCTGCACCGACTGGGCTGGTCCGGGGAAGGGGCGGCGCATACCGCGATCGCAGTCACCGGCCCGGGGACCGCGCGGGTGCTGCAGAAGTACACCGGTGTGGACACCGCGTGGATCCCCTCGGACCGCAGCGCGGCTGGGATCGTGGCGGAGCTCCCGGGACCTGCGGCCGACGCCGGAGCGGACCGTCTCACCGGGGGCTCACCCGCGAATGCTGGCACAGGCCCTGGTTCGCGGGTCCTGCTGCCGCAGTCCTCCGCCGCGCGGTCCGAACTCGCCGAAGGCCTCACTGCTCGGGGGTTCACGGTCAATAAGGTCGTCGCCTATGACACTGTGCCCCTGCACCGTGACACTGTGCCCCTGCACAGCGGGGCGGAGCCCGGCACTGAGCCACCGCTGAATCCCGAGGCACCAGGTCCGAGTGCTCCTGTGCTGACTCCTGCCGAACTCCGTCCGGCGGACGTTGTCTTGGTCACCAGCACGACGTCGGCATCTGCCCTGCTGAACGAGCTGGGTCGAGGGTTTCCCTGCGGTGTTGTCGCGATCGGCCAGCCCACAGCACGCACGCTCAGGGAACTCGGAGCACCAGCCGATGCGGTCGCGAGCGATCCCAGCGCGGCCGCGGTCATCGCGGCGGTACGGTCCGCGCGACTAGACTGATTCAGCGGTGCGCCAGCGGCGTACGGCCCATGACATCCGACGTCAGGAGTACCCACGTGACCTTCCCCGATCACCGTCCGCGCAGGCTGCGCCGGACTCCCGCGCTGCGGCGGCTGGTGGCCGAAACGCGGCTGAACGCGGCAGAGCTCATCCTCCCGGTCTTCGTGCGCGAGGGCATCGAGGAGCCGGTGCCCATCGCGTCGATGCCCGGCGTCCTCCAGCACACGGAGTCCTCTCTGCTCGATGCGGTGGAGGAGGCACGTGACCTTGGCCTCGGGGGGATCATGCTGTTCGGGATCCCCGCCGTGCGCGATTCCCGAGGGTCCGCCGGCTTGGATGCTGAGGGCATCCTGAACCGCTCGGTCCGGGCCGCGAAGTCGGTGGCAGGCGAGGCTCTTCCGGTGATGAGCGATCTGTGCCTGGACGAGTTCACCGATCATGGGCACTGCGGCGTGCTCGACGCCGACGGCGAGGTCGACAACGATGCCACACTGGAGATCTACGCGGAGATGGCGGTGGCTCAGGCTGCTGCCGGCGCCGACGTCGTCGCGCCTTCCGGGATGATGGACGGCCAGGTGGCCGTGATCCGGCAGGTGCTGGATGAGGCCGGGTACCAGGACACCATCGTGCTGGCCTACTCCGCGAAGTACTCCTCAGCGTTCTACGGGCCGTTCCGTGAGGCGGTGGACTCGCAGCTGCGCGGCGATCGCCGGACTTACCAGATGGATGCCTCGAACAGCACCGAAGCGCTGCGCGAAACCGAGGAGGACCTCGCCCAGGGCGCAGATATGGTGATGGTCAAGCCGGCCTCGGCCTACCTCGACATCTTGGCGGCGGTGGCGGAGGCCAGCGACGTCCCGGTTGCTGCGTACCAGGTCAGCGGTGAATACGCGATGATCGAGGCGGCTGCAGCACAGGGCTGGATCGACCGCCGGGGTGCGGTGCTCGAGAGCCTGATCGCTATCCG
>DXGD01000313.1 GCA_019114115.1 Candidatus Nesterenkonia stercoripullorum | reverse complement strand
TCACTGCCGCTCACCGAGATCGCGGGCCTGCTGATCGTGGTCGAGGAGGAAACCTGCACGCAGGTCCGTGAGGCCCTGGCTCCCCGGCTGGCCGACCGCCTCCGAGAGGTCGATGAGCACCTCGCGGCGCTACAGCGGCTGCGGAATCAACTCGACTCTGCGAACCAGCGCGTCACCGCATGCCCGGACAGCGGCGCCGCGTGCCGCAGCGAATGCATCCTCCTAGATGACCGCCACCAGCCCTGTACCTCCCGTGACGCCCACGAAGGAGATCCCCGACTGTGAATCGCCTTGTCTCCTGGTGGGACACCCACCAGATCACCCTGTACCTGGCCGCTATCGCAGCCGGCGCCACACTTGGACTGGCTGCGCCAGGGCTCGCGCCGACGTTGGAGCACTCCATCGAGCCGGTGTTGATGCTGCTGCTGTTCGCCACGTTCCTGAGCGTGCCCCTGATCGAACTCGGCCAGGCATTCCGCGACCGGAGGTTCTTAGGCACCGTGCTCGTGGCGAACTTCGCGATCGTGCCGCTGCTGGCCTGGGCGCTATCACGGTTCGTCGCGGACGACCAAGGGCTCCTGCTCGGCGTGCTTCTGGTGCTGCTGACCCCATGCATCGACTACGTCATCGTCTTCACAGGCCTGGCTGGCGGAGCGCACGCGAAACTGCTGGCAGCAGCGCCCTTGCTGATGCTCCTCCAACTGGCGTTGTTGCCGCTGTACCTGTTCGTTTTCGCGGGCCGCGAGGTCGTCGGCGTGATCGACGTGGCCCCGTTTGTGGAAGCGTTCGTGCTGCTGATCGTGGTGCCGCTGGCCGCGGCGACGGCCGTGCAGGCGCTGGCGCGCCGTCACCAGTCGGGCCGAGCCATCGAAGGCGCAATGGCGCGGGCCATGGTTCCGCTGATGATGATCACCCTCGCGACCGTGATCGGTTCCCAGATCGCTGCGGTCGGCTCGCAGATCGGGACCCTGGCACGCCTCCTCCCCCTCTACACCGGATTCGTCGTTGGGGCTGTTCTCATCGGTGCGGTTGCCTCAAGAGCCACGAGGCTGGATACGCCATCGACGCGGGCGGTGATGTTCTCCGTCTCCACCCGCAACTCCCTGGTCGTCCTTCCCCTCGCACTGGCCCTCCCAGACGCATTTGCGATCGCGCCACTCGCAGTTGTCACCCAGACCCTGGTCGAACTCATCGCCATGGTCATCCTCGTCCGAATCGTGCCCGCAATCGTCCCGGGGACCAAAGAAACGGCCGTCCCGTAACCGACTGCCTCGAACTTGAGCGCTCTGTCCCCGCCGGGACTTTCGTGACAGACCTGCCTGCCATGCAGCGCCGAACACCTCAACAGGACATCCGGAAGACCTACTCCCTGGCCAACCGAGCACCTGCGGCACGAGATCCGAACACCTTCGCGCGAGGGTCGGCCGCGAGAACAATGCTCAACCGAACGATACCGTCCCCCGGCAGTGGAGATCGGCTGCTGCACGGCTATGTGGCCACAGGGCAGGACCGCGCGGCGCAGTGGGAGGCGGTCTACAGCATCGCGCCGCGTACCAAGGCGCCGGTGGTGCGCGAGTTCGTCGACGACGACGGCGAGGTGCAGCGGAGTCTCGAGCTGGCGCGCTGGGGTCTGTACCCCGCGTGGGCGAAGGACAAGGGGCCTCGCCCGATCAACGCGCGCCTGGAGACGATCGCGACCAACGGCATGTTCCGCGGACCGTTCTCGAGCAGCCGCACCATCGTGCCCATGACCGGCTACTACGAGTGGGTCGAGGCCGACGACGGCGGCAAGGACCCTTTCTTCATCCACCACCCTCAAGGCGAGCTGCTGCATGCAGCCGGCCTCACCGCTGCTCGCAAGGCTGAGGACGGCGACGGCTGGGACGTCACCTTCACCATCGTCACGCGCGAGGCGCGGGACGCCAGCGGTGAAGTCCACGACCGCATGCCCGTCTTCCTCACCGAGGACGCCGTCGCCGACTGGCTCGCCCCCGGGAAGCTCGAGCCCGAGCAGAAGGACCCTCTGCTCACGCAGCTCGACCAGATCTCCACCACCATGGCTGCCGAGCTGGTCACCGTGCCGGTGGACCGCCAGGTGAACAACGTCCGCACCCTCGAGCGCACGGACCCCTCGCTCATCGCCCCGCTCGACGCCGACTGAGCCTGCCGGCGCCTGGCTGTCCGGGCCCGAGCACACACTGGCCCCGTGAGCCCCCAGCCCTTCACTCGCTATCCCGCTCCGCCCTCCGGGCGGTCGAGCGGGATGCGCGCGCGGTACCCGCGGTACTACGCGCAGAAGGACCTGCTCGACGCGGCCGAGTCGGTCGTCGCCGGCTACCAGCGCGCCGTCGCAGGCGGCACCCCGGTGACCATGAGCCACAGCTGGCGGGACCCCGACCTTCCTGACGAATCCATCCAGGTCACCGTCGGCGAGGAGCAGCTGCTCCTCACCGTTGAGGAGTGGCTGGGCCGCATCGAGCTCGCCAAGCCCCACGTGATGTCCTGGGTCTCCGCCCGAGTCCACCTCGAGGGCGCGAAGCACCGTGCCGGACGCGGCCGCGCGGAGCCGTACTGGCACGAGGCGGTTCGTCGCGCGAACCCGGGC
>DXGD01000312.1 GCA_019114115.1 Candidatus Nesterenkonia stercoripullorum | reverse complement strand
CACGCCTGGCGGGCTGTCCCGTAAGACCCGTCCGGTGAACTGTCCGGTGAAGGGAGGCTATATGACACACTGGGGAGCATGTCCCCCTTGAAGGTCGGCTATGCCCGAGTCTCCACCGACGAGCAGGACCTGACCGCGCAGCGTGACGGACTCGCGGCGTTCGGCGTCGATCCCAAGCGCATCTACGTCGATCACGGGCTCACGGGCCGCAACGCCGACCGTGAGGGCCTGCGGCAGGCGCTGGCTGCCTGTCGGGACGGCGATACGTTCGTGGTCACCAAGCTCGATCGGCTGGCGCGTTCAGTCCGTGATGCCCACCAGATCGCCGACGACCTCGCGGCGCGGGAAGTGAAGCTGAGCATCGCCGGATCGGTGTACGACCCGACCGACCCGATGGGGAAACTGTTGTTCAACGTGCTGGCGATGGTCGCCGAGTTCGAAGCCGACCTCATCCGTGCCCGCACCCGCGAGGGGATGAAGGTCGCCAAGGCCAAGGGCCGGCTGCGCGGGAAGTCACCGAAACTCACCCCCCGGCAAGAAGCTCACCTCGTCCAGCTACATGCTGCCGACGAGCACACCGTGGGCGAGCTGGCCGAGCTGTTCAGCGTGGGCCGCTCCACGGTCTACCGCGCCCTTCAGCGCGCCGAGCGCGGGCGCGAGAACGTCGTGCAGTAGGTGCGTCGTGGACGCTCGAGCGCGGTGGCGAATCCTCAGGCTCCACGTCGAGGACCAGGTGCCCCTCGCGCGCTTAGCTCGCGAGACCGATGTAGGGCTGCGGACCCTGGAGCGCTGGCACGCCCGCTACCGCGCCGACGGCTACGCCGGACTGGAGACAGCCTCACGGGCGGACGCCGGCTCCCGCCGCCTTCCGCCCGACCTCGTCGACCTGATCGAGGGCCTGGCACTGAGCAAGCCGCGGCCGGCCATCGCCACGATCCATCGCAAAGTCACGGGCATCTGCGCCGCCCGGAGGTGGCCGGTCCCCTCCTACTCGGTGGTGTGGGACATCGTGCGGACCCTGGATCCCGGCATGGTCACCCTCGCCCTGGAGGGCGCAGCGTCCTACCGCGACAAGCACGAGCTGGTGCTACGCCGGCAAGCAGAGCTGCCCAACGCGATGTGGCAATCCGATCACACCATGCTCGACATCCTGGTGGTGGGCACCGACGGCAAGCCCGCACGGCCATGGCTAACAACGATCCTCGACGACTGCTCCCGGGCGGTCTGCGGCTACACAGTCTTCCTGGGCGCACCGTCGGCGATGAACACCGCCCTGGCGCTGCGCCAAGCGATCTGGCACAAGACCGACCCGGCCTGGCCGATGTGCGGCCTGCCCGACGTGCTCTACGTCGACCACGGCAGCGACTTCACCAGTGACCAGCTCGCCCACACCGCCGTCGACCTCCACATCCGACTGATCCACTCCACCGTCGCCCGACCCCAGGGACGGGGCAAGATCGAGCGGTTCTTCGGCACCATCAACACCGAGCTACTCGCCACCCTGCCCGGACTCATCACCGAAGGGCACCCCTGGCCGACACCGAAACTGTCCCTGGCCGCCCTCGATAGCGCCCTGGAGGCGTTCGTGGCCACCTACAACGACCGCACGCACAGCGAGCTCGGAACCTCCCCGCGCAGCGCGTGGATCGCCGATGGCTGGCTGCCCCGAATGCCCGAGAGCCTGGAAGACCTCGACGGACTGCTGTTGACCGTCGCCAAGACCCGCGTCGTGCGCCGCGATGGCATCCGCTTCCAGGGCCTGCGCTACGTCTCGCCAACTCTGGCCGGCTACGTCGGACGCTCGGTCGTGATCCGCTACGACCCCCGCGACATCACCGAGATCCGCGTCTTCGATCACGACGAATTCGTCTGCAAGGCCGTCAACCAAGAGCACCACGACCAGAAGGTCAGCCTCAAGGAGATCCAGGCCGCGCGCAACGCCCGCCGCCGGGCGCTGCGAGCCGGCATCAACGAACGCATCGCCCTCGTGGCCGCACCTACCGAGACGCCACGGATCACCGAAGCACCGGCTCCGGCGCCGAGGTCGGCGTTGAAGATCTACAAGGAGGACCTCAGGTGAGCCAGCGCTTCATCGTCACCAAGGAGCACCGCCGCTTCACCGAGTTCGCCGACGCCGTGCGCCGCGGGCACACCATCGGTTTGTGCTTCGGATCAGCCGGCGTAGGAAAGACACTCTCCGCACGCCGCTACGCACACTACGAGAAGGCTCATGACCTGCTGACCTACTGGGGGCCGCGCTCCGACAACGACGCCAAGATCTACGCCGCCTTGAACCGGAGCCGCACCGTGCTCTACACCCCCAGCGTGCTGACCACCCCGCGGACCCTGAAGGACGAGCTGACCCAAGCCATCACCCGCACCAACATGTGCATCGAGCAGCACCTCGTACCTCCCGGCACGGCCACTCCCGAGGCCTGGGGATGGCGACACGGCAGGAACTACGTGGAGCTGATCATCGTCGACGAGGCCGAACGACTGCGTCCCGCCGCGCTGGAACTGCTGCGCGATCGCTACGACCGCGACGGCATCGCCCTGATCCTGATCGGCATGCCCGGCCTGGAGAAGCAGTTCAGCCACTACCCCCAGTTCTACAGCCGAGTCGGCTTCGCCCACCAGTACCGGCCCCTGGGACAAGACGAACTGCTGTTCGTCCTCGAGCGACACTGGCGATCCCTCGGCAAGACCCTCGACCCCGACGACTTCACCGACGCCCAAGCCATCGCAGCCATCGCACGGATCACCCGCGGCAACTTCCGGCTCCTCGAACGCCTCTTCCCCCAGATCCAGCGGGTCCTGAAGATCAACGAACTCGACACCATCACCAACGACGTCATCGAAGCCGCACAGAGCACCCTGGTCATCGGTGTCACCTGACCCCGCCACGAAGCGACCGAAGAACCCCGCCATTCAGCAGACGAAGTCACAGGCGTTGTACTCGAGCGCCGTGCGCTGCTCGCGCCAGGCCAGGTCCAGCACGAACCGCGGCCCATCCCGCACGATGACCGGCAGGTTCATGGATGGCTCAGCGAATCCAGTGCGCACGACGAGCAGCCTCAGCAGCACCGAACGCAGCCCGAGGCTCTTGTGGAGGAGCATCGCCCCGCTGTGCTCGTGCTGCCGTTGCTCCACGCAGGACAGCTGCGGCCGGGATTCCAGCGGTCCGAAACGGGACTCCTCGCCCAGCAATCCGTGCGTCCAGGGCGCGGGTGAGGAGCTCAGTGGCAGCCCCCCACAGCTGCGCAGCACTCAGGTGGGAGACGAGAAGGCTGTCCGCGTAGTGCAGCTGCAGCAGCGCGGCTCGCTCCCAGACCCTCAGGATGGGCTGCGGTTCACCTTCGCCCACGGAGACGAGCTGGTCCGCGGCCGTCGTCGTCCGTGAACGCGCAGCGGGTGGCAGCCTGGCCCAGAGGCTGCGGGTGACTCGTTCGAAGCTCGGGTCGCCGGCGAG
>DXGD01000311.1 GCA_019114115.1 Candidatus Nesterenkonia stercoripullorum | reverse complement strand
GAGACCCAGCGCAGCTCCTATACCGCCCGCCACTCCGCCGGCCAGCCGACTGGGACCGCGCCGAAAGCCAAGACTTCTGATGGCGTTGAAAGCTTTGTCCATATCTTGAGGATACGCCGAAATGGCTGTTCCCACAGGGCTGGCATTCAGGCTCCGGTCCTGACAGCTTCCGGCGGCGCCACAGGCCCTGAGATGATGTATGCACTGCGCTCATCTCAGCATGCTGGCGCGCAAGGCTCCGGCCCAGCCCACCAGCTGCGTGGGTCGCCTGCAGCCGACAGGGCGAAAGGGAGCCATCGTGACCACCGACGACGACGTCCGTCAGCTCGCCACGGCCCTGCCGGCCGTCACCGAGAAACCCGCCTACGGCACACCTGCCTTCTACGTCTCGCAGAAGATCTTCGCGCGCATCCACGACCAGCCCGGGGTCCTGGTGTGCTGGCGGGCCAGCATGGAAGCCAGGGAAGAGCTGCTCCACTCCGACCCGGAGAAGTTCTTCACCACGGACCACTACGCGGGGCACGCAAGTGTCCTGGTCCGATTGGACCGCGTGGACCGCGAGGAGCTCAGAGAGCTTCTCGTCGAGGCGTGGGCCGCACGGGCGCCGCGGCGCCTTCTCACTGCTCACGAACCAGAGCTGTTCCCCGATCGACCTGGAAGCACATCTGAGGCATCTGATTTCCCTCGCACCATGGGCACAGTTGCTCCCCGGGAACTGGCGGCACACGGCATCACCCACATCGACCAGCTGCCGAGCTGGACGGAACGAGAGCTCCTGGCGATCCACGGGGTCGGACCGAAAGCTATCCGCATCCTGCGCGAGGAGCTGGACGCCAGGGGGCTGGGGTTCAGGGAAAGCTGAAGCTCAGCCCGAGCATCCCCACTCAGCGTTCGACGGCGACGAACGTCGCGAACGCCTCCATATACCTGAGCGCCCGCTTCGACGTCGACTCGTCCGCTACGCCATCCTCCGGGAACGTGCCCTCGCCTACTTGCAGCGCAAAGACAGGCGTACCCATCAATCGCACACCCAGACGGGGCAGGAACTGGTGGAGCTGGCCCTGACTGTTGATCGTCCCGAAGCGGCTGGGTGAGGCGCCGACGATTCCCATCGGGAGGCCCTTGAGCTGCGAGGACGCGCCGCGGGTCAGAATGTCCAGCGCGTTCTTCACCGCCGCCGGATACGCCTGGTTATGCTCCGGAGTGATCAGAAGCAGTCCGTCAACAGCAGCGACCTCGTCTTTGAAATGACTCATGACCTGCGGAAAGTCGTCATCCATATGCCGGTCGTAGAGCGGAAGCTCGGTGATATCGATTTCGTTCATCTGCACCCGCTCTGGCGCGTGATTCACCAGCACTCGGGACAGTTTCCGATTGATGGAATCAGGAGCCAGGCTGCCGACGATGAAACCGATGGTGAGCATGGTACGTACTCTACCGGTGGGGCGTCCTCAGCCGGACTGCAGTGGTGACGACGGCACCGAGCATCATGCCCGGCTGTTTCAGCCCACGGGCTGGTCCAAGCCGAACGAGGTACGCTGCTGAATCTGGCTACGATGCCTTCTTGGGTGCCGGAACGACCATGATCCGGCCGGTCTTGGCGGATCTCGCGACAAACCTTCCGGTGCGTGCACTCTTGGGAACCGGCACCGTATAGGAGCCAGTCGTCGGATTGCGTACTGCCGCCACCTTCTTAGTAGTCATTCGAAACCTCCCTATGCCCCAGTTTACGTCAACAACATCAATGCTTGAACGAGAGATTGCCGATGCGGGCACTCCATGCCGTGCTAAGTTCCTCAACGACGGTCGACCATGTCTCCTCACGTTCCAGAAGCCCTGCAGCTGACTCCGATAGCCCGAATGTAAGAACGGCCCCAGCGAAGTCTGGCATTTCTCCATCACCCACAAATATCGGTATCGCGAGCACGGACTGCCACGTCGGAGACACCTGCACGTCACGTTCGACATCTTTGAGCTTCACCTCTTCAGACGCTATGGCTTCGCCCGCAATCCATGGGCTGTCATGTCCTGTAGGAACAAGTTTGAGGTACCCGACATCCCTGTATCTAACTCCTTCAGTGGCCCATCGCGCCAAATGCCCCTCGCCGTTTGCAATCCAGAGAGTCGCCCGATGCACTACAACATCAAGTAACGCTCCAACGGTGGCAGCATCGACGGAAAGCGATTCACCGTACCGGTCTTGCAACGTGGTGAAGTTCCTGGCGTGTGATTTCCACACTTGGCGCGCTCTATCTTGCGGGGCACGGTAATTGCTGCGGCTCACGTGCTGAAGTTCGCGAATGACAAGGGCAACGTCCGCAAGGTCCTCCATTTGGAGAGCGGTGAGACCTATGGACTCCCATTCTGAAGCCAGGGCAGTGTCCACAGTGCCGAAAACTGTTCGATCGAGCCCCAGCCCTTCTCTCACAACCGTCACGAGAGCCGGATTTTCTGGACTTTCATCTCGGAAAATCAGGTGAAGCCAGTGCCTAATATCAGGATCCCTATAGGACGTCCCAGCGAGGAGAAGAGGACCGTGCGCAAGCGCGGCGCTGAGGAACTGGCGCTGCCAGGCTTCCTCATTCGCGACCAACTCAGCGTAGTCGGTGAAGCCAACAACCGGACCGTAAGCGGTCTGATCGAACACCACACCGTGCAAATGATGGACCGCTGGCTCACCAGGATCACGACTTCCGTCGTGGACTGCGGTCACATACGGCTCGCCCTCTCTGATGATGGCAGTCTCCAGTAGAGTGTCGAAATTGAGCGTAGCCAGAGTAGTACGGTCACGCGAAGCCAGAAAGTGACCGGCCAC
>DXGD01000310.1 GCA_019114115.1 Candidatus Nesterenkonia stercoripullorum | reverse complement strand
GTTCGTGCTCGAACAGCTCATCTCCGATGCGGAAGAGCGAGCCGGGCCTGCCCCCATCGAACGGCTCGACTCCATCCGGGTCGATCTCTTCGGATCGCTCTCAGCGACGGGCGCCGGCCACGGCACGTTCTCCGCCGTCCTGCTGGGGCTGGAAGGGTGGGACCCTGAGCTGATCCTTCCCGGAGACGTCGACGAGCGCATCGCCACGATGCGCAGCAGCGGATACGTGCAGGTGGGCTCCCGGCAGGGCTACCAGCGCCCGGTTCAGCTGCGTGAGGAGGACTTCGTCCAGCGTCCGCTGACAGTGCTGGAGCGGCACACCAACGCCCTGCGCCTGCAGGCCTGCGACGCCCAGGGGAACGTGATCGCCGAGGAGACGTACTTCTCCGTGGGCGGTGGCTTCGTCGTCTCGGAAGCCGATGAGGCCGAGCTGACACCGGCCGGCGGAGTCGAGGCCCAGCGCAGCCGCGGCGATGACGACGTCGTCGCCGAACCGGCCCTTCCCTACCCCTACACCACCTCAGCAGAGCTGATGCAGCACTGCCGTGATGCGCGGCTGCCCGTGTCTGCGATCATGATGGCCAACGAACAGGTCCACCGCAGCGCAGCGGAGGTCCGCGCTGGGGTTCTGCACCTGTGGGAGGTCATGGAGGACTGCAAGAACTCGGCGATCGAACGCGAGGGCTACCTCCCCGGCGGCCTGAAGGTCCGACGTCGCGCCCCTGAATGGCACACCCGGATGTGGAAGGACGACCCTTCCCGAAGCCACGCCTACTGGCAGGAGTGGGTCAATCTCGTGGCCCTGGCGGTCAACGAGGAGAACGCGTCCGGGGGCCGGGTGGTCACCGCGCCGACCAACGGGGCCGCCGGCATCATCCCGGCGGTGGGCTTCTACGCCACGCACTACGGCCCGGGCGCCAGCTACGCCAGTGAAGCGGACCGGGACGACATCGTGGTGAAGTACCTGCTCACTGCGGCTGCCATCGGGGTGCTGTACAAGGAGCAGGCCTCGATCTCCGGTGCCGAAGTGGGCTGCCAGGGCGAGGTCGGCTCGGCATCGTCGATGGCGGCGGCGGGGCTGTGCGAGGTGCTGGGCGGCACCCCGCAGCAGGTGGAGAACGCCGCCGAGATCGCCATGGAGCACAATCTCGGCCTGACCTGCGATCCGATCTCCGGCCTGGTGCAGGTCCCGTGCATTGAGCGCAACGCGATCGCCGCGAGCAAAGCCGTCAACGCCGCCCGGATGGCGCTGATGGGCGACGGCGAGCACCGTGTCAGCCTCGACGACGTCATCGTCACGATGCGCGAGACCGGCAAGGACATGTCGACCAAGTACAAGGAGACCGCGCAGGGAGGGCTCGCGGTCAACGTCGTGGAGTGCTGAGCGGCGCGGCACCGGCTGAGACGATTCGGCGCAACGACTCTGTGCCATAGTTGTTCACTATGATTCGGAACGGGGCGAGTGCGGCACGCGGTATCACCTTGCAGCAGCTGAGGTATTTCGTGGAAGTCGCCGTCGAGGGCTCGATCAGCGCTGCGGCAGACCTGCTCTACGTGTCACAGCCGACGATGTCGGCAGCCTTGAAAGATCTCGAAAGCCGCGTCGGCTCCACCCTGCTGCTCCGCACGACCAGGGGGGTGAGGCTCACGGAGGACGGCACTGAGTTTCTCGGGTATGCGCGTCAGGTGACCGAGCAGGCGGAACTGCTCGAGCGGCGGTACTTGGGACGAGCGCCGTCGCGCCGTCTCCTTGCCGTGTCCACGCAGCACTACTCATTCGTCGTCGATGCGTTCGCCCGGATGGTGAGGGCCTCCGACGCGGCGGCGTATTCGTTCAGTCTCCGCGAGACTCGCACGTGGGACCTCATCGAAGATGTGCGGACACTGCGCAGCGAACTGGGGATCCTCTATCGCAACGACTTCAATCGCAATGTCATCGACAAGCTGCTCCGGGATTCGGGGCTCGTCTTCACTCCCTTGTTCTTCGCGTCTCCGCACATCTTCGTCGCTCGCACGAACCCTCTGGCCAAGCGTGCACGCGTGACACTCGACGACCTCGACGCGCTTCCCCGGCTCACATTCGACCAGGGCGCGAACAACTCCTTCTACTTCGCTGAGGAGATCCTCTCCACCCGGTCGACGAAGCAGAACATCCAGGTGAGCGATCGGGCGACCATCTTCAATCTCATGATCAGCCTCGGTGGCTACACCATCTCCACGGGGATCATCTCCGACGACCTCGACCCGTCGATCGTCGCGGTACCGCTGGACGTCGACGAGCGCATTGAAATCGGGTGGATCGGCCAATCGTCCATTGAGCTGACCACCCAGGCGCGTCGCTTCGTCGCGGAGATGCGCGACGTCGTCGCAGATTTCGACGTCGAGCTGCTGATATAGGAAGAGGCTATGGCTATGTATTGCCGAACCTGATAGGGCTATGACTGTAGCTTCTGCCTACACTGAGGATCACGGCTCAGCACGTGACATGATCAGCACGTGAAACGGGCGCACAAGCGGGCAGACGAGCTGCCGTTCACCCCGAAGGTTTGAGGCATCACATCACCATGACGAACGAATGCGTGTTCAGGCTCAGCACGACCCGTTTCGATGAGGACTACACCCCGTCAGCGCATTCCAGGGCCACCACCAACTTCGCGAATCTGGCTCGTGGCAAGAAGCGCCGGCACAACCTGCGCAATGCCATGACGATGATCAACAGCCGGTTCAATGAGCTGGTGCATTGGGACAACCCCGGTCGGGACCGTTACCGGGTCGAACTGGATATCGTCTCCGTCGACCTGCAGATCGCCGCGGCAGGTGATGCGGAGGCATTCCCCGTCATCGAGATCCTCGACGTGCAGATCGTGGACACCCAGAACGGGGTGCGCATCCCGGGCATCGCGGGGAACAACTTCTCGTCCTACATTCGCGACTACGACTTCAGCGTCGTGCTGCCGCAGCACACGGCGAACGGGGACGGGGCGGGCCCGCCCAGTGACTTCGGCGAGCTGCATGGCAAGGTCTTCGAGCGGTTCATCGGCTCGGAGGCCTATCAGCAGCGCTTCGCGCAGCCCCCCGTCATCTGCATCAGCGTGTCGACGTCTCGCACGTATCGCCGTACGGTGAACGAGCACCCGGTGCTCGGCGTCGAATATCAGCAGGACGAGTATTCGCTGACGGATCAGTACTTCGCGAAGATGGGACTGCAGGTCCGCTACTTCATGCCCCGGGGCGCCGTCGCGCCTCTGGCGCTCTATCACCGCGGCGACCTGCTGAACGACTACTCGCCGCTGGCGCTCGCCGGGACGATCGCCACGATGGAGACAGTCCAGAAGATCTACCGCCCGGAGATCTACAATGCCACCACCTCGGCCGCCGAGGTGTATCAGCCGAGTCTGGAGAACTTCGACTACTCGCCGACGCAGGTGGACTACGACCGCGCGGAACGCAGCCAGCTGGGCGCCACGCAGGGCAAGTTCACCGAAGCAAACCTGATGAGGCCGTATGGCGCCGTCCTGGACCGGTGGGCCACCGGAAGCCTCCACTGACCGCTTACGACGTGAGGAATCATTGATGAACGCAATCCTGCCCGCCGCAATCGTCGGCAGCCTGCCGAAGCCCTCCTGGCTCTCGGAACCCGAGAAGCTGTGGTCCCCGTGGAAGCTGGATGGGGACGAACTGCGCGAAGGTCAGCTCGATGCGCAGTCTTTGGCGGCCGAGGAGCAGCGCCGTTCGGGGATCGGCGTCATCAGCGATGGTGAGCAGACCCGCCAGCATTTCGTCACCACGTTCATCGAGCACCTCAGCGGGGTCGACTTCGACCGGCGCGAAACGGTGCGCATCCGCGATCGCTACGACGCGAGCGTGCCGACGGTGTCCGGCGCGGTGAGTCGTGAGCGGTCCGTGTTCGCCGAGGACGCGAAGCGTCTGCGCGCGCAGACGGACCAGCCGATCAAGTGGGCGCTGCCAGGCCCGATGACGATGATCGACACGCTGTACGACGATCACTACCGCAGTCGCGAGAGGCTGGCCTGGGAGTTCGCAACCATCCTCAACGAGGAGGCGAAGGAGCTCGAGGCGGCAGGCGTCGACATCATCCAGTTCGACGAGCCGGCGTTCAACGTGTTCTTCGACGAACTCAAGGACTGGGGCGTGGCCGCCCTCGAACGGGCGACGCAGGGGCTGCAGTGCGAAACGGCCGTGCACATCTGCTACGGCTACGGCATCAAGGCGAACACCGAGTGGAAGGCGACACTGGGTTCGCAGTGGCGTCAGTACGAGGAATCGTTCCCGCTGCTGCAGCAGTCCTCGATCGACATCGTCTCGCTGGAGAGCCACAATTCCCGCGTGCCGGTGGAGTTGATCGAGCTGCTGCGCGGCAAGCAGGTGATGCTCGGCGCGATCGACGTCGCCAGCGACACCATCGAGACGCCGGAGGAGGTCGCGGCGACGCTGCGGCGCGCGCTTCCCTACGTCGACGCCGCTAAGCTGACTCCGAGCACGAACTGCGGCATGGCGCCCCTGTCCCGGTGGGTCGCGCGAGACAAGATGACCGCCCTCGCGGCGGGCGCGGAACTGCTGCGCGCAGAACTCTCCTGAACACTGCCCTGCAGCGCTCAGGTGAAGATGCCTGCGACGAGGTTGATCGTCGCGGCGATGATGACCGCGCCGAAGAAGAACGAGAGCAGGCAGTGGCGCAGAATCATGCTGCGCAGCGCAGTGGTCGAGACATTGGTGTCTGAGACCTGATACGTCATGCCGAGGTTGAAGCTGAAATAGAAGAAGTCTGCGTAGCGCGGCGGGTCGTCCGTGTTGAAGTCGATGCCGCCTTCAGGCTCGCTGTAGTACTGGTGGGCATAGCGGGCGGTGTACATCACATGGATCATGCCCCATACCCCGGTCACCGCGAGCAGGCCCATCGCGGCCCCGAACGGTTCCGAGGTGGAGTAGGTCAGCGCGAAGAGCGTGATGACGGCGACCAGCCCAGCCAGAGTCGTCACAATGACGACGGCCTCGTCGACGATCGGAGTGAAGTCCTCGCGCGTGGAGTGCTCCCGCGTCTCCGCCGGGCTCATCCGCCATAGGACGGCCACCCCGGAGGACAGGAATGACAGCGCGGTCACGGCGATCCCGATGAGCGCACCCACGGCGGGGCTGATGACGGCCCCGCCGAGAGCGCCGGAGGCCAGGCCCACGGCTGTCCCGGCCACCACAGACGCCGTCAGCCGTGCCGGTCCGGACTCACGCAGACGCGTCATCAGGCGTCGTCGAGGTGGTGCGCTGTACGGTGCAGCACTGCGGTCGTGCTGAGGGCCATCCTCCTCAGGTGTGGCGCTGGCAGGGGGCATGGGCGGCTCAGGCGAACGCGGAGAAGCCGGTCAGGTCCCGGCCGATGATCAGGCTCTGCACCGATTCCGTCCCTTCGTAGGTATGGGCGGCCTCGATATCGGCCATATGGCGGGCCACCTTGTTGCTGAGCAGGATACCGTTCCCGCCGAGCATATCGCGCCCCACCTGAGCGATGGCGCGTGCTTTGCGGGTGTTGTTGTACTTCGCCAAGGAGGCCTGCGGTCCGGTGAGCTCACCTGCTGTGTCGAGATCCGTGGCGCGCAGGGCGTACATCTGCATCGCGGTCAGCTCCGAGACCATCCACGCCAGACGCTCCTGGACGAGCTGGAAGCCGCCGATCTTCCGCGAGAACTGCTCTCGCTGGCGCACGTAGTTCAGTGCCGCATCGACGATGGCCTGCGCGTGGCCCACAGCGGACCACGCCACTCCCAGCCGCGTGGCATAGAGCACCGCGGAGGCTGAGGCGAAGGACGTCGAGCCCGGCAGGACGGCGGATGTGGGCAGCTCGACGTCGTCGTAGGAGATCAGGGCCTGGTCGATGGCTCGCAGCGAGGTCTTCCCGGTGATCGCCCTCGCCGAGTAGCCCTTCGTGCGCTGGTCGACGACGAAGCAGCGCACTGTGCCGTCGTGCTCGCCGCCAGCGATCCGGGCCCAGGTGAATGTCAGGCCGCCTGAGGCGCCGTTGCCGATCCACTTCTTCGCGCCGTTGAGCACGTAGTAGCCGCTCTCATCGTCGCCGATGAGGGCGGCCGTAGTTTCCAGGGAGACCGAATCCGAGCCATGCGTGGGCTCGGTGAGCGCGAAGGCCCCCAGAGTGCGTCCGGTGGCCAGATCGGCCAGGTGCTCGGACTTCTGCTCGGCGGAGCCGAAGTAGCCCAGCGTGCGCAGCGCCAGTCCGCCCTGGACGCCGAGCATCGTGCCGACGGAGCCGTCCAGCCGGGAGAGCTCCATATTGACCATCGCCGCGGCGTGGGGCGAGAGCGTGCTCAGGTTCGGCTCGTCGAGCCCATCGACGTCGACGCCGTCGGTGAGCAGACCTCTGGAGCCCAGCTCCGGGATGAGGTCGACGGGGTACTCGCCCTTCTCCCAATGCTGGGCCATGCGCTCGTCCAGCCCGGTGGTGAATTCACGTGCCTGGGCCCTCCAGTGCTTCGCATCCTCCGGCACGGAATCGAGGACGCCGAGATAGTCCGTGTCCAAGGGGGTGGTGAGGTCGTAGTCGGGATCGATGCCATCGAGCATGGGGATTCATTCCTTCGGTGACGACGTCGGGTGGAGGAGCGTTGGCCGGGAGTCTACGCTCCATGAGATACATCATATTACTCAATAGTCACATGTTCAGAAAACGGCCCAGATGAGCGTCATCTCGCGAGGCCGGGGAATCGACCGCTGACCGGCCCGACGTAACGTTTCATTAAACCCTTGTGTCGTTGTCTTATTCAGTTACCCTTACCTAACATGACTAGTTGGAGTGAAGCATGCGATGCCCGCCCCCACCTGCTCGGCCCGCAGCTGGCCGAGCAGTACCGGGACTTGGTCGAGGACGCCGGCGTTCGGATCGCCCGGCGATTCCGCGAGATCGACCATCCGGCCACAGACACCCCCGCGCAGACCCTGTACGAACGAGTGCACGCGATCGACCTGGAGGAACCCTTGGGCGATGGCCACAGCGCTCTGGCCGAAGTCGATGACCTCTTCCTCTCCGAAGCCGTCTGGTTCCACACCCCCGGCTACCTGGCCCACCTGAACTGCCCCGTCGACATCAACGCCGTCGCCGCCGAGTCCGTCCTTGCCGCTGTCAACACCTCAGTAGATACCTATGACCAGTCCCGTATGGGGACCCTCATCGAACGTCGCGTCATCGAGTGGGTCGCCGCAAAGGTCGGATTCGGCCACGGCGATGGTGTCTTCACCTCGGGCGGGACTCAATCCAACGTTCAAGCCCTCTACCTGGCTCGGGAGCTGGCACTGGCGGGCACGACCGGCTGGGTCCGCAACCGCCAGCAGGAGCGACTCGTCCTGCTGGCCACCGCTGAGAGCCACTTCAGCATTGCCCGCGCTGCGCGGCTGCTCGGCCTCAGCGACGACGCCGTGGTCACCGTGAGCACTGACGACGACGGCCGCATGTCTCCGGCATCCTTGCAGTCCCGGCTGCGGGAAGTCGACCTCCAAGGAAGGTCCCCGCTCGCCGTCGTCGCGACGGCGGGGAGCACCGACCGTGGCGTGGTCGATGACCTGAGGGAGATCTCCTCGATCTGCCGGCAGGCTGGAGTCAGGCTGCACGTCGACGCGGCCTATGGCTGCGGGCTTCTGGTATCGCAGCAGCACCGCCATCTGGTGGACGGGATCGAAGACGCCGACAGCGTCACTCTCGACTTCCACAAGACCTTCTTCCAGCCCGTGTCCTCCTCGGCACTCATCATCCGGGACAGCCGGGACTTCGCGGCCGGCGCCTGGCATGCCGACTATCTCAACCCCGCCGACGCCGATGAGCCGAACCAAGTCGACAAGTCCCTGCAGACCACACGGCGCTTCGACGCGCTGAAGCTCTTCGTCACGCTGCGCTCGACCGGCCCGGCCCAGATCGGCAGGAGCGTGGACGCCGTCGTCGGTCTGACTCGGGAGGTTCATCGCTGGGTGGCCCGTCATGCCGAGCTGCAGCTTCTCTCCGCGACCGATCTGTCGACGGTGCTCTTCCGCTGGCAGCCGGAAGGCGTCTCAGACGACGACGCCGATGCCCTCGTGGCCGAGGTCCGATCGGCGCTGCAACGCCAGGGCCGGATTCTGGTGGCGAAGACGGTGATCGAGGGGCGGCCGAGCTTGAAGCTCACGCTGCTCAACCCCGAGCTCGACGCCGCGCAGGTGTGCACTCAGCTGGAGGAGGTCGCGGCGACCGCCGCCGGCCTGCACCGGGTCCGGATGTCGCACACGGCACCGGTCGAGGAGGTGCTGGTATGAGGTCACGCTCTATCGCAGCAGAGGTGGCAGCGGCGGCGGAGGCCACCGCACTGGCACAACCCGAGCCCGCAGAGTCTGCAGCGGCCACACGGCCCGGACGGAACCCGGTGCATGACGTCGTCGGCGTGGGGATCGGACCGTTCAACCTGGGGATGGCCTGCCTCGGCGAGCCGCTCGAAGGGTTCGACGCCGTCTTCCTGGATGAGTCCTCCGGCTTCAGCTGGCATCCGGGCCTGATGCTCGACGACGCCACTATCCAGGTCCCATTCCTGGCTGACCTGGTGTCCATGGCCGACCCCACGTCGAGTTACTCCTTCCTGAATTGGCTCAAGGAGACGTCGCGGCTGTACCCGTTCTACATCCGCGAGAGCTTCCACCCCTTGCGCGCGGAGTTCGACGCGTACTGCCGATGGGCCGTCGAGCGGCTGAGCTGCCTGCGCTGGGGGCGGCGCGTGGAGCGCATCGAGTACGATCCCGCAGCCGACCTCTTCGAAGTCACCGCGTGGACCTGGCAAGGTGTCGAGGTGTACTGGGGCAGAAACGTCGTCATCGGCATCGGGACGGCACCTGAGGTGCCGGCGCCGCTGGCCGGCATGGGCGGTCCCGCGGTCCATTCGGAGCACTACCTCGACCTGGCCTCCGGTCGGCGCGAGGAGCTGTTCCACCAGGGCACCACGATGGTGCTGGGCAGTGGGCAGTCCGCCGCGGAGGTCTTCCTCGACCTCATCAGCGCTCCGCAGCGGGCGGCACGGGTGGAATGGGTGACCCGCTCACCACGATTCTTCGCCATGGACGACACCAAGCTGACTCTGGAGATGACCTCGCCGGAGTACACGGACCATTTCCACAGCCTGCCCGAAGACCTGAGGGATCGCCTCGGCCGCGAGCAGCGGGGCCTGTACAAGGGCATCAGCGCGGAGCTGATCGACCGGATCCATGAGGAGCTGTATCGGCAGTCGCTGGCCGGGGACCCTGACGTCGGGCTCTTCACTGAGGAGGAAGCCATCGAAGGGACGTGGGATGAGCAGCGGCAGCAGTATCAGCTGCTGTTCCAGCATCAGCAGCTCGGGACGTTCAGGCAGCGTGCGGCGGACCGTCTGGTGCTGGCCACCGGGTACTCTGCGCGGGATCCTCATTTCCTGGAGCCTGTCGAGCACCTCGTGGAGCGCGATGCGGCAGGGCGGCTCAGCGTGGCCAGGGACTACAGCGTGGACACCCTCGGAGGACGCATCTTCGTGCAGAACGCTGAGGAGCATACGCACGGTCTGACAGCTCCTGACCTGGGGATGGGTGCGTGGCGGAATTCCTCGATACTGGCCAGCGTGCTGGGCCGGGAGCCCTATCGGCTGGAGCGGCGCATCGCGTTCCAGAGTTTCGGCGAGCAGCCAGCGGAGGTGACTGTATGAGCCTGAGTACCCCTACAAACCCGAGTACCCCAACGACACCGAGTACCTCTACGCCACTGAGTACCCCAACGGCCCCGGCTCTCAAGAGCCGCGATATCGTCTTCCGTCCTGTGCACGAGGCAGATGCCGCTCTGCTCGGTTCCTGGTGGAGGCACCCGGCGTCGACGTTCTGGCAGATGCAGCAGATCAGCGACGACGCCGCGCAGCAGTACCTTCGCGATATCCGCGCCGATGAGGCCCTGGGCGGATGGGTCGCCGAGTGGGACGGACGCGTACTGGCCTACGTGGAGACCTACGATCCCGCGGCGGCCGTCCTCGTGGATGTCTTCGACGCGCGGCCCGGAGACATCGGCATGCACGTGCTGATCGAACCGGCCCCCGAGGACCCACGACGCCGCCTGACCGGTCTCACCTCGGCCGTCATGCGCGCCGTGGTCCGCCACTGCATCGATCGGCTCGGTGCCGCCCGGATCGTGGTGGAACCGGACGTGGAGAACACGGCGATCGCGGTGAAGAACGCTGAAGTGGGCTTCCGGGTTCTGAGCGAGGTGGAGCTGGCCGATAAGACGGCAGCCCTGTCGGTCCTGGAAGCGCACCGAGCCCCGGGGCCTGAGCCCGACGCGGACTCCCAGCCCGACGCAGCACCCCAGGCTCCAGCGCATGCTGCCCGTGGGCACACGGCCCATCTCAACACGGCCCATTTCGACACCGCCCATTTCGACACGGGCCATCTGCGCCCCGAGTACATGGAGCCCGCCCAGCGCCACCTCGTGGCCAAGGCGATCAGCGAGTTCTTCCATGAGCGGCTTCTCGACGCCGAACCCGTGTCTGTCGACGGCACAGGTGCCGAGGTCTGGGAGTTCACCACTGACGGCGGTGCCAGGTATCAGTTCCAGGCTGGTCTGCTGCCGCTGCGCCACCTCGTCATCGAGGAGCCGACGCTGGTACGGCTCAGTCCTGCAGGTGAGCAGCTCCGGCTGGACGTTCAGGAGCTCGTCGTCGAGCTCAGCGGTGCCTTGGGTATTCCGGATCATCTGATGGGCACGTACTTGGAGGAGCTGGCCTCTACTGCGGCCAGCGGAGCCTATAAGCAGTTCCGCGGCGGCCCCTCGGCGGCGCAGCTGGCCCGCGGACGCAGGGACCTCGACGTCGCCGGCGACTTTCAGCACACGGAGTCAGCCATGACAGAGGGCCATCCCTGCTTCCTTGCCTCCAATGGGCGGATCGGTTTCGGGGTCGAGGACTATCTCGCCTACGCCCCGGAGACCGGCCGGAGGTTCCGTTATCAGTGGTATGCCGCGCGTCGTGAGGATGCCCACCTGGCCCTGACCCCGGACCGCAGCGAGGCCGGGCACTGGGAGGAGGAGCTCAGTCCAGCGACTCTGGAAGGTTTCGAGCAGGTCGTGCGGGGTCGCGGGGAGGATCCCGCGGACTATCTGTGGGTGCCGGTCCATCCGTGGCAGCACGATCATCGCCTGAGTGTGAGCTTCGCCCCCGATATCGCCCGCGGCGACCTCATCCCGCTGGGCGCGGCGGGGGAGCGGTACCGGCCGCAGCAGTCCATCAGGACGGCATTCAACGCCGACACCCCGGAACGCTCCTACATAAAGACCTCGCTGTCGATCCAGAACATGGGCTTCCTGCGCGGCCTCTCCCCGGAGTACATGCGCAAGACGCCGGCGATCAACGCCTGGGCCGCCGACGTCGTGCGATCGGATGAGGGGCTGCAGAGTCTCGGCTTCGACGTGCTGCGCGAACACGCCGCAGTCGGCTACACCGGGGACGCCTATCATGACGTCGCCGCTCGATCGGCACAGCAGAAGATGATCGCGGCGCTGTGGCGGGAGAGCCCGCTGGGCCGCGCCGGCGAAGGCGAGCGGCTGATGACCCTGGCCGCGCTGCTGCACCAGGATGCCGAGGGCGGATCCGTCCTCGCCGAGCTGATCGACCGCTCCGGCGTCGACGCGACGAGCTGGGTCCGGGAGCTGCTCGTTGCCTATGTGGCGCCGGTCCTGCGCTGCCTGGAAGTTCACGAGCTGGCCTTCATGGCCCACGGGGAGAACATCATCCTGAGGCTGCGAGAAGGCCGGGTGGTCGGCGCGTTCATGAAGGACATCGGCGAAGAGGCCGCCGTCATCGGGGAGCGGGCGATTCCGCAGGATATCTCCCGCATCCGCCACCGGATCGACGACGCCGAAGCCGCCCAGCTGATCTTCACCGATATCGTCGACGGCGTCCTGCGGCACCTGCAGACTGTCCTGCACCGCAGCGGCGTCCTGCCGCCGCAGCGCCTGTGGAGCGTTCTCTCCGAGGTGATCGCGGATCACCGGGCCAGCCCCCGGGAACGCCGTCGTGCAATGGATCTCGCGGTGCCGAGCTTCGCGCATTCCTGCCTGAACCGGCTGCAGCTGCGCAATACCTTGGAGATGGTCGATATCGGCAATGCCTCCGAATCGATGATCCACGTCGCAGAGTTGGAGAACCCGCTGCGGAGCCGGTCCCTTGACCTGCAGGGGGCCCGGTGAGGTGCCGTGCGGCTCATTGCAGTGGATTCAAGGATATGACCCTGATAGACAACCCCGGGTGGGGTCCGGGACCAGTGATGAACGCGAAGGAGATCGCCGATGACGGCACGTGAGCTTCCGCAGACTGCGGGACAGGCCGAAACACCTGAGAAGTTGCGTCTGGGCGGCAGCCCCGTGTATTGCAGAGCCCTGGGGGCCACGGGGATCGTGCTCGCCCTGGCGCTCTCCGCCTGCGGCTCAGACGGCGGGGGCGATGGCGACGACGGCTCCGCTGAGGAGACCACCGAGATCGAGCACGCGCTGGGAACTGCCGAGATCGAGGGACAGCCGGAGCGAGTGGTGACTCTGGGTCAGGGCTCCGCCGAGACCGCGATCGCCCTGGGACATACCCCGGTGGGCATCGAGGAATACGCCTGGGGCGCCGACGACAGCGGGTACCTTCCCTGGATCCACGAGGCCGTCGAAGACAGCGGAGACGAGCTGCCCGAGCAGTTCACCGGCGGCACCGAGATCGATGTGGAAGCCATCGTCGAGCTCGACCCCGATGTCATCCTGGCGCCGTGGTCCGGGATCACCCAGGACCAGTACGACACGCTCTCCGATATCGCGCCCACAGTCGCGTACCCGGAGGAGCCGTGGACCATCACCTGGGAAGAGCAGATCACCACAGTCGCTGAAGCGTTGGGCGAGGACGACCGCGCCGATGAGCTCATCCAGGGGATCGAGGATGAGTTCCAGGAGGCCCGGCAGGACGACTGGGAGCAGTACTCCTTCTCCTTCGTCTACAACGACGGCCCCGGCACCCTGGGCGTCTTCTTCCCTGATGAGCAGCGTGTGGCGATGGTCCGGGAACTCGGGCTGAGCGTCGACCCAGTGGTCGACGAGATGGACGAGTATGAGGTGGCCGGGACGGATTCGGCCATGATCGGGCTGGAGAACGCCGATATGCTCGACGACTCGGACCTCATCTTCACCTTCTATGCCGACGAGGAGAACCGCGAGGAGATCGAGGACCAGGACCTGTATTCCAGCATCCCGGCCATCGAGCGGGGATCCGTGGTGGCCCCGACTGATCAGTCGTTGGTCACCGCCTCCTCCATCATCAACCCCCTGACAGTGCCGTGGGTCCTCGAACGGTACGAGCCGATGATCGAGGACGCCATCGAGCAGCTCGACGAGGGCGGAGATGGCGCTGACTCCTGATGCTGCTGCGCCTGCCGGGCAGGGCAGGCGCACCTCAGCGGGGAGTGAGCACAGCTCGGCCAGCCTGTTCGCCGCCCCTGCGGCGCCGGATGGGCCGCAGGGCACAGCCCCTCTCCGCAAAGCCCCGTACGGTGTGATGGGCCTGTGCTTCGTCCTGCTGCTGCTTGCCGCGGCCTCCTCGGTGGCCTTCGGCACCCGGGAGGTGAGTCTCCAAGCGCTCGCCGACGCGCTGAGCGGTGAAGGGGACGCCCATGTCCAGGGAGTGCTCCAGGCGAGGTGGCCGCGCACGGTCGTCGGCGCCGCCGTCGGTGCCGCGCTGGCCGTCTCCGGGGTGCTCATCCAGGGGCTCACCCGGAATCCGCTGGGTGAGCCCGG